>JADFMB010000145.1 GCA_022564115.1 Pseudomonadota bacterium | reverse complement strand
TGACTTAAGGGGTGTCCGAGAACCCATTGGGAGGCTTTTGATTTGGATGTTTTAGATTTCAGCCGCCTGGGCGTATTCCTTGTCGAGGACAACCACTTTATCCGCCGGACGGTGGTGGACCTGCTCCAGCAGTTCCAATTCGGCCGCATCGCCACAGCCAAAAACGGCGAGGAGGCCATCGACTACATGAAGACGCTGGGGTCAGGGAGCAACTTCACCGCCCCCGACATCGTCATATCCGACCTGGTCATGACCCCGATCAACGGCCTTCTGTTCCTGCGCTGGATGCGCACGGCGAAGGAATCGCCGAACCGGATGATCCCCTACATCATGCTTTCGGGCGCCGCCGACGGGACCTACGTCAGTTCCGCCCGGGACCTGGGCGTTACCGAATTCCTGGCCAAGCCGTTTTCGGGGGCTTCGGTTTACAAGCACCTTGTCAAGGTTATCGAGGCGCCGCGCCAATTCGTCACCACCACCAAATATTTCGGACCCGACCGCCGCCGCCAAAAACAAGAACCACCCGGCGAGGAACGGCGGTTAAAGGACGAAAAGGAAATCACCATCGTCTATTCGGCGGAAAAGGTGGTGAAACCGAAGCACCCGACCGACGTCTGGTATTTCCGCCTGCCCAACACCCTCAAGGAAAAAGCCGGCGGCGGCGGCTTCAAGGGCGCCGCCGAGATGCCCCTGGAGCTTCTGGAGGAAGCGGAACAACAATTGGAGCGCGCGGCCCTGGATTTCACCACCTGGGCGCAGGATTACCTGAAGAAGCTGTCGGATTATTGCGCCGAGGCGCTGGCGGCGGACGCCATAGGCGGGCGCGCAAAGCATTTCCAGGAAATCAACCTGTTGGCGCTGGAACTCAGGGGCCAGGGCGGGACCTTCGGCTACCCGCTGATCTCCACCTTCGGCAAGATGCTCTATGACTCCACGCACGAAGGCTGCCGCGAAGACGACAACGCGGTCGGGATCGTCAAGACCCACATCGATGCCATGCGCGCCGTCCTGCGCGAAAAAATAGCCGGCGACGGCGGCAAGATCGGGCGTGAACTTCTGGCTTCGCTCCAGAAGGCCATTCAATCCCGGGAAGCGGTCATAGAATAACTCTGAAACCGGCTCTCATCGCGCCGTCATCCTGTTTTTCGAGTTTCCTCGATCAGCCTATCGACGACTTCGATCAGCGCCTCTTCGCGGCTGGCGCCCCGGCTCAAGGCCACAGAATAGACGGCAAGCTGACGGTGGGCGCTGGTGCCGTCCTTGATGATCGTTTCCAGGTGCCCGATTTCCGAGGTGCAGCCCAGCGCCTCGGCGTCTTCGCGGATGAGTTCCTGGATTTCCTCCAAAAGCCGGGTGCAGGGGACGATTTCGCCCTTGCCGAAATCCACCAGCCCCTCGTCCAGGCCGTATCGTTGGGCGCGCCAGCGGTTTTCCTCGATCAACATGGAGGCATACTGCCGCCAGCGCTGGTTTTCCTTTTTCAGCCGGTACAGCATCCGCAACAGGCACATGTACAGCGCCGCCACGGCAATGGCGTCGTCAACCCGGGTGCAGACGTCCGTAATCCGCATTTCAAGGGTCGGGAAACGGTCGGAAGGCCGCACGTCCCACCACAGCTTGGTGGAGTCCTCGATCAGGCCGGCGCCGACAAGGGCATCGACGTGGCGCCGGTATTCGGCCCACGATTCGAAGACGTTGGGGATGCCGGTGCGGGGCAGTTCGTCGAAGACGCTCAACCGGTACGATTTCAGCCCCGTATCCTCGCCCTGCCAGAACGGCGACGAGGTGCTGAACGCCAACAGGTGGGGCAGGAAATAACTGACCTGGTTCAACAGGTCGATGCGCAACTCGTCGTTGTCGATGCCGACGTGCACGTGCATGCCGCAGGTCATCAGGCGGCGGACCACCGTCTGCAAATCGCGGGCGATGACGTCGTAGCGCTCCTTTTCGGTGTGGGTCTGTTCCTGCCAGTGGGAAAACGGATGCGTCGAGGCGGCGATGGGCGCCAGGCCGTATTGGTCGGCGACCTCGGCGACGATGTTCCGAATCGCCGCCAGGCTATCGCGCGCCTCGGCGACGGTGGCGCAGACCTTGGTGTTGACCTCGATCTGGGCCTTCAGGAATTCGTGCGTTACCAATCCCTCGACGCGCTTCTGGCAGGTCTCGAACAGGGCTTCCGGCGGGTCGCTGGCGACGTCCCTGGTTTCCTTGTCGACCAGCAGGTATTCCTCTTCGATGCCGATGGTGAAAGGGGGTTCACTATAGGCCATGAATTAATCTTAGCGGCCAAGTCCCGGGTGTGGGGATTTTCCTCTCGCCGCGTCCGCGGGGCGGGAGTTATTTGCGGCGGCGGAAAATTTTCAGTTGCCTTCCACGAGCCAATCCTCGATGTGTCGTTTAAGGCTCCCTTGGCCTCGGAAGTCTTCCTCTAGTTCTTTTGTTGTGTATCCCAAACCCCCGAATTCCCGCTTCTCGTTCGCTTCCCTTAGGACGCCGACGTACCTATTGATGGGTTGGTCGTCCTGGGCGAGAGCGAAATCCTCGCTTTCCTCCGGCGAACAGAGCTTCTGGTTTTCCTTGACGTGGCCGTAGAGCTCCTCGTCAAGTCGGTTCAAGGAAAGCACCTCGTCCCGGTAGGGCTCCCAGTCGAACGTTGTTGACGGCGGGGAGACGTTGATTCTCGTTCCGATGACGTTGGCCATATCGTAACAGGACAAAATATTCTCCAGCAAAACGTTTACGTTCTCGATCACCGCGACAGCGAAAAACTCTTTCAGGTTGCGTTTCGCCGTTTCCAGGAGCATGTCGTTCGTCTCGCTAAAGTCGTCGGCGCCGGCGAGCATTTTCGTTTGATGGTTCTGTTGAGGCGCGGCCCGAAAGAACTCGACGAAATTGTCATCCGATATTTTCTCCTGATTGAGATTGGAACGATACCTGTAACGGGAGACTATGCGGGCAAAGGGCTCCCGGAAGACCGTAAAAAAGTTGAAGTCGTGCTGAAACTTGGTGTGGAATCCGAAAGGTTTCCACGCCGATATGAAGGCGTAACGCTTTGAAAAACACTCTTGGGGGGCGATGGCATCCCACTCAAAGTTGGCTTCGCTCTCACCTTCCATCACCGTTTGGGGAGATAACGCGCGCTCAATTTTCAACGCTAAATTAATGGCGATTCCGCAGGTCACCCCGGCGGTCTTTGGAACGTGATACAGAAAAAGGGGCTTTTTCTGAACGACTCGCCGCTTCCGGCTGAAAAGAAACAGGTTGGTATTTCGGACTTCTCGAAAAAGCGCTTCGGTTTTATCTGATGGGGTCATCTTGGGTCTGGATCACGTGGTCGTAGGGAGGGTTTCCGGGCGCCGAAGCCATGTCAGAACTCCCGCACCTCGTGAATCCCGTCCAGTTGCAGGATTTCGGCCATCACCTCGGCCAGGATGCCGGCCCAGCGTTCGATTCCTTCGCCGTCCGACACCTGGTCCTGGTTGATCTCGACGACGCAGTTGGCCAACCCCGCGGCGGCCCCGTGCAGGTTGATGGTATAGGCCAACTCCTGCCCCGAATAGGGCAGGTTGTCGCCGACGTTGAGCCCACGGGCCCCGAGCCTTTCGATCAGCGGCCGGGCGATGCGGGGATCGCGGTTCCAAAGAACGCCAACGTCCCAGGGGCGGTCCTCGTCGCCGAAATCGGGGGTGAAGCTGTGAATGGAAAACAACGCCGGCGGCTTGCCTCGCCGCCACAGGTGCGCCAGGGATTCGTGAATGGAGTCGTGATAGGGCTCGAACAGCCTCTCGACGCGTTGTTTCTGGGCTTCCTCGCCGAGCCCCCTGTTGCCGGGGATTTCGGTGCCGTGGCTGGCTTCGGGGATCGATTGCGGGTGACCCGGCGGCCGGTTGACGTCGATCACCAGCCGCGAATACCCGGCCAGCACCGCCGGCGCGTCCAATTGGGCCGCCAACAGGCGGGTCACGCCGGCGGCGCCGATGTCATAGGCGATATGGCGCTCGAAATGGCCGTCGTCGAGACCGAGCCCGTCCAGCGCCGCCGGCACCGCCCGGCTGGCGTGGTCCGCCACCAAGACCACCGGCGCGCCGCCGTCGGGGTTCAAGGCTTCGAAAACGACCGGGTCGCCGGGGCCGATCAGGACCGCCAACCCATTTGCGCCCGGACGGGAAAGTTCGTTCATCGGTCAACCATACTCCAGGATGGCCCGCCGCCTACCATTCGCCGGTGCTTTCCATGGAGGCCCAGGGCTCTTCGGGCTCCAGGGCGTCTCCCTTTTGCAAAAGCTCGATCGAGATGCCGTCCGGCGAACGGACGAAGGCCATGTGGCCGTCGCGGGGCGGGCGGTTGATGGTGACGCCGCCGTCCATGAGTCTTTTGCAGGTCTCGTGGATGTTATCGACGGCGAAGGCGAGATGGCCGAAGTTGCGCCCGCCGGTATATTCCTCCGGGTCCCAGTTGTAGGTCAGCTCGATCTCGGAATCCGGGCTTTCGCCGGCGGCCAGGAAGATCAGCGTATAGCGCCCGGCTTCGTTGTCCTGGCGCCGGGTCTCGGTCAAGCCCAGCTTGTTGCAAAAGAAATCAAGCGACTTATCGACGTCCGAAACCCGGATCATGGTGTGCAGATATTTCATTTTGTTGGGCCTCCTTGGCGTTTATAAATGCTATCAAATGTAGCGAATAAAATTTTTTTATCGAAGCGCTTAAATGTGGAATACGAAAAATTATAGGGAGGCTACCATGATCAGAAAAACCGTCATTACCGCCATCATCGCCGTCTTTGCCCTCGGCGCATTCAACTCCCCCGCCCTGGCCGGGCATTGCCCGTCGGACCTGGAAAAAATCAAGGCCTCGATGTCGAAGATCAGCAAGGAAATGATGCCGATGTCGATGAATATGATGAAACAGGCGATTGAGCTTCACAATGCCGGCAAGCACAAGGAATCGCTCGAAGTCTTGCACAAAACGATGAAAATGTCGGGCATCAAGCACTAAGCCGAAAAGTCTATTACAAAAAGTCTATTAAATAGCGAACCCGTACAATTTGGCGGCGTTCCCGCACACGATCTTGTGGCGCGTTTTTTCCGGCAGGCCGCCCAATTCGTTTTCGATGAAGGACTGCGAGTCGGGCCAAATGCCGTCGGGGTGGGGGAAGTCGGACCCCCACATGACGTTGTCCTCGCCCAGGAGGTCGATCAGCCGAATCCCGATCTTGTCGCTTTGGTAGGTCGCCTTGCACTGGCGGTACCAGTACTCGCTGGGCTTCATGGTCAGGGTCAGGTCCTGGTACTGGTCCTCCCATTCCAGGTCCATGCGCTCCAGGATATAGGGGATCCAGCCGGTGCCACTTTCGGCGATGACGACGCGGATATCGGAGTACTGCTCGAGAACGCCTGAGTAGATGATTTCCATCAGAATCCGGGCCATGCCCAGTTGGAAGCCGGTGATGTAGACGGCGTGGGCCTGGCGTGCCTGTAGGGGCGGCATGGCGTCCATGTCCGGTTTCTTGGAGCCGATGGTGTGGAAATGCATCGGCAGCCCGGAATCATGAATGGCTTTCCACAAGGGCGCCCAGTCCGGGTCGTAAAGGGGCTTCATATCGAGGGTGTTAGCGACTTCCAGGCCCCTGAGCCCGCCGCGCTTGACGACCCGCCCGATCTCGGCCACGGCGGCGCCGACGTCGTGGTTGGGGATGGCCGCCAGCCCGGCGAAGCGGTCCGGGTGGGTGTCGCAGAAATTGGCCAGCCATTGGTTGTAGATGCGCATCATTTCGGTGGCCGCCTCGGGGTCGTTGAGCCGCATGCCGGCGCCGAGGATCCCAAACAGCACTTCCGCCTGCACCCCGTCCCGGTCCTGGTCCTTGATCCGCAAGTCGGGGTCGGTGATCCTGGAGATGCCGTTCTTGCCGTCTTCGTACAGGCCCTCGGCGGCCATGCGATCGGAACGGTGAATTTGCCCGGGGATGTATTCGCGCCCGCCCGAGCCCATGCCGTTGCGGAGCCCGAACCGGGCGCCCGACTTGCTGACCCAGACCGGGCCTTTTTCGCCGTCGGTGACGAAAGGCATGCGGTCCTTCAATTCCTTCGACGCATTGGCGGTGAAAAGATCCGGCGGCAGCCAGATGAGATCGATGTGGCAGTCGGCGGAAATTACCTTGTATTGCATGGATTTAAACTCTTATTTGGCCGGTTTGCCGGGTCGCCAATTTAAAGGCTGGCCGGCGAAGAGACAACGTGAAAACCTATGCGCCGTCGAGAAAGGAAGGCCCGGTGGACGACTTTACCGATTACCGGAAACAGGGCGGCGTCGCCGTCATCACGTTCCAGAACCCGCCCGTCAATGCGCTCGGCATTGATCTCAGGAAGGGGATTGCCGAGGCCATCGACAAGGCCGCCGCCGACGGCGATGTCACGGCCCTGGTCCTGACCGGCGGCGGGCGCTGCTTTTCCGGCGGCGCCGATATCCGCGAATTCGGCTCTCCGGCGATCGAGCCGATGCTCCGCGACGTCATCGATCGGGCCGAAGCCTCGTCAAAACCGGTCGTCGCCGCCGTCCACGGCGTCGCCTTCGGCGGCGGGTTCGAACTGGCCCTGGGGTGTCATTTCCGCGTCGCCGCCCGGTCGGCCCAATTCGCCCTGCCCGAGGTGAAACTGGGGCTTATTCCCGGCGCCGGCGGCACGCAGCGCCTGCCGCGCGCGATCAGCAAGAGCAAGGCGATGGACATGCTGCTGACGGCCCGCATGATGGACGCGGCCGAGGCGGAACGCGCCGGGCTGGTGTCGCGCGTGGTGGCGGCCGAGCAGTTGATGGCCGAGGCGCTGACGGCGGCGGAGACGATCAACGGCTTCAGCGGTCCGTCGACGATGCTGATCAAGGAGCTGGTCAACCTGGCTTTCCAGGGACCGCTGACCGATGGCGTGGCGAT
>JADFMB010000144.1 GCA_022564115.1 Pseudomonadota bacterium | reverse complement strand
CAGGGGCCGGTGTCGGCCCTGGCCCAGAAGTTGTCCGACGTCGGGATGCGGAGGATCTTCCGCTCCGGCAGGCCGGCGATCTTCTTCCACAGGTCGAAGGCCCGGTCGTCCTCGGCGTAGACGGAGACCAGGAGCCTGTCCTTGGCGAGGCCGAATTCCCTGGTCACCAGGTTCCACGCCAGTTCGATCGCTTGGTCCTTGAAATAATCGCCGAACGAGAAATTTCCCAGCATCTCGAAAAACGTATGGTGGCGGGCGGTGTAGCCGACGTTTTCCAGGTCGTTGTGCTTGCCGCCGGCGCGCACGCATTTCTGCGACGTCACGGCGCGGTTGTAGGGCCGGGTTTCGATGCCGGTGAACACGTTTTTGAACTGCACCATGCCGGCGTTGATGAACATCAAGGTCGGGTCGTTCAAGGGCACCAGCGGCGACGAGGCCACGATCTCGTGGCCGTGACCGGCGAAATAATCCAGAAACGCCTGGCGGATGTCGTTGACCGTCTGCATGGTGGGTAATTTAGGGCCCAACGGCCCAGAAATAAACGTCCGAGGCGTCAAAAAAACGGCCCTCCCCTCGTCCTTAGGCGGCGGGACGGGGAAAGGGCCGTGGTTTTGAACGGCCGTTCGGGGAGGATTTCAGGGAGGTTCTATTCCCCCGCCGCCTTGCCGGGTTTCGGCTTCGTCTCTTCCGCGGTCCCGGAATCCTTGGCGGCCTCGGGGTCTTGGGGGGCCTCGGGAGCATTGGGAGCGTCGGTCTCGTCACCGGCCTCGCCGCCGTCCTCGGCGCCCCCGGCGCCCCCGGCGCCATCGTCCTCGGTGCCGGTCGCCGCGTCGTCGGAGGTCAGGCCGCCGTCCTGGCGGATTATGGCCTCGATCCGGGCGGCGGTTTCAGGGTTTTCCTTGAGGTACGCCTTGGCGTTCTCGCGGCCCTGGCCGATGCGCTCCGAATCGTACGAGAACCAGGAGCCGGATTTCTCGACGATCCCGGCGGTGACGGCAAGGTCCAGGATTTCACCGACGCGCGAGATTCCCTCGCCGTAGATGATGTCGAATTCGACCATCCTGAACGGCGGCGCCAGCTTGTTCTTGACTATCTTGACCCGGGTCTGGTTGCCGATCACCTCGTCGCGGTCCTTGATGGCGCCGATGCGGCGGATTTCCAAGCGCACGGAGGAATAGAACTTGAGCGCGTTGCCGCCGGTGGTGGTCTCCGGGTTGCCGAACATGACGCCGATCTTAATGCGGATCTGGTTGATGAAAATGATCGTGGTTTTGGACTTCGACACCGAGCCGGTCAGCTTGCGCAGCGCCTGGCTCATGAGCCGCGCCTGCAGGCCGACGTGATGGTCGCCCATTTCGCCTTCCAGTTCGGCCCGCGGCACCAGGGCGGCCACGGAATCGATCACCACCACGTCGAGGGCGGCCGAACGCACCAGGGTATCGGCGATCTCCAGCGCCTGTTCGCCGGTGTCGGGCTGTGAAATCAGCAGCTCGTCGGTGTTGACGCCGAGCTTGGCGGCGTAAATCGGATCAAGCGCGTGTTCGGCATCGATGAAGGCGCAGGTGCCGCCCAGCTTTTGCGCCTCGGCGAGCGCATGCAGGGCCAGGGTCGTCTTGCCGGAGCTTTCGGGGCCGTAGATCTCGACGACGCGGCCGCGGGGCAGGCCGCCGATGCCGAGCGCGATATCGAGGCTGATGGAGCCGGTCGGCACGACATCCGCCTCGACCACCTCGCGCTGGCCGAGGCGCATGATCGAGCCCTTGCCGAAGGCGCGCTCGATCTGCGTGACGGCCGCTTCCAGGGCCTTGTTCTTGTTCTTGTCCACGGTTTCCTTTTCCACCAGGCGCAACGGGGTTTCTGACATCGGGCTCTCTCTCTTATTTCATATGGGTTCAATGGATGCAATCAAGGCCAATGTACGTGTTTTGTTCTTATTTGCAAGAACTTTTTTTAATCCTTTGATATATATAAGAAAAACGGAACATATTCGCGATACGTTCGGCCAGTTTCGAGTCCGGAACCGCGCCGCGCCCTAGCCCGCCATCACGTCCTTCACCTTCGACGCCAGCTGCCTGAGGCTGAACGGCTTGGCCAGGAACTGGATCGAGGGGTCGCGGTCGATCTCGTCGCGGAACACGTCCTCGGCATAGCCCGACATCAGGATCACCTTCACGTCCGGCAGTTCGTGGCGGACGAGTTGCACCAGGGTATGGCCGTCCATGCCCGGCATGACGACGTCGGAGATGATCAGGTCGATGTTTTCGTCGGTGGCGTTGATGACGTCGAGCGCCCCTTCGCCGTTCTCGGCCTCGAGCACGTTATAGCCCTTGTTGCGGAGCGCCCGGGCGCCGAACATGCGCACCGCGTCCTCGTCCTCGACCAGAAGCACCGTGCCGGTGCCGGTCAGGTCGCCCTCGGGTACCGCCTCCGCGGCCGGTTCCGCCGGCGCCGGAGCGGTGGCTTCGGTTTCGGCGTCTTCGGTGTATTCGGGCAGATAGACGCTGAAGGTCGTCCCTTCGCCCGGCGCGCTGTCGACGAAGACGAAGCCGCCGCTTTGATGGACGATGCCGTAGACGGTTGACAGGCCGAGGCCGGTTCCCGAACCGACCTCCTTGGTCGAGAAGAACGGCTCGAAGATCTTTTCCATGTTCTCCTTGCGGATGCCGACGCCGGTGTCGGCGACCTCGATCAAGACGTAATTGCCGGCCCCCATCAGGTCGTGGCCCCGCTGCACGGAGGCGTCGAGGCTGAACGGCGACGTGCGGATGATGATCTGGCCGCCGCCGGGCATGGCGTCCCGCGCGTTGACGACGAGGTTGATGACGACCTGATCGAACTGCCCGCGATCGGCCTTGACCGGCATCAAGTCCTTGCCGTGTTCCAAGTTGAGCTCGATCTTCTCGCCGATCAGGCGGCCCAGCAGGCTGTTGAGCTCGTTGATCGCCTCGGTGATGTCGAGGCGCACCGGGGCCAGGGTCTGCTGACGGGAAAACGCCAGCAACTGGCGCACCAGGTTGGTCGCCCGGTTGGCGTTCTGCTTGATCTGCTGGATGTCGGCGAAGGACGGGTCGTCGGGCCCGTGGCGGGTCAGCAGCAGGTCGGAAAAGCCGATCATCGCCGTCAGCAGGTTGTTGAAATCGTGCGCCACGCCCCCGGCCAACTGGCCGATGGCCTGCATCTTCTGCGATTGCGCGAACTGGACCTCCAGGTTCTTGTGCTCGGTGGTGTCGATGAAGTGGATGGCCAGGCCCGAAAGTTCGCCCAGGGCATTCTCCAACCGGCTTGCGTAAAGGGACGTCACCAGCTCGCGCCCACCGGGGCCGGGCATGCGGGCCTCCATGTGGGCGGCCCGCGCGGTGCCCATGACGACCTTCGACAGGGCCGCCGAGATCTCGCCCCGGTCCTCCTTTTTCACCCGGTCGGTGAAGGGCTGGCCGATCAGAACCTCGGGATGCAACCCGACGAGCTTCAGGAAGGCGCGGTTGCATTCGGCGATGTTGCCCTGGAGGTCGAGCAGCACGATGCCCACCGGCGCCTCGTCGAACAGCCAATGGAGGCGGATTTCAGGCCGGCTGTCGCCGTTGTCCGTGGAGCCACCGGCCTGGTGTTGCCAGTCGGCGCCGGGAAGCACGATGGAACGGCTGTAGGCGGGCCCGTCGCCGCCGTCCTCGGCGTGGGATTGCACCACCCAGGCCTTGAAGGTGCCGGCGTCCCGGCGCCGGAAGGTAACCTCGGCGACGCCGCCGCCTTGCGGGGCCGTTCCGGGCCCGGTGTCGTCGCCGGCAATGAATTCGTCCAGCCCCCGGGACACCATTTCCTCGGGCCCAACCCCCAACCACCCGGCCAGGATCTGGTTGGCGAACAGGATGCGGCCCTTGCCGTCGGCGGAGAAAAAGCCGACCGGCAGCAAATCGAGGAAATCGGCCAGGCTGGCCTCTTCCTCGCGGCGGACGGAATCGACTTCGCGGCTGGCGGTAATGTCCTCGGCCCGCCACAGGGCACCGCCTCCGGCCACCGGGCTGACCGTCAGGCGCCGCCATTCGACAGTGCCGGGGGGGCCGGAAGAAACGGAAAATTCGGCCCGCCCCCCGACCCCGGTTTCGGCGTTCGACCTGAGGCGCTGAAACGCCGCCGCCGCCTCGTCGCCTTTCAGGACCCGGCCGATGGCGTCGAGCGATTCGACCTTGCCGCCGCTGCCGGCCGCGGCCGCCATATGGAACAGGCGGTGGAAGGCCGGGTTGGTATAGACGAAGGAACCATCGTCCCCAGCGATCAGAAGGCCGTCCGGGGCGTCGTCGGCGGCCAAGCGGAGCATGCGGGCCGCCGGGTCGTCGGCGCCGGATGCGCCCAGGGTCCAGACCAGAAAAGCAAGCGCCGCCAGGGCCAGGCCGGTCACCGTGAGGGCAGGAACCGAGTAGGCCGGCCCCGACATGTGGAGCACCGCCGCCCCGCCGGCGAGAACGCCGGTCGACACCATCGCCGCCGGGCGGCGAAGCCAGTTCGGCGTTCCCTTGCTGGTATTTTTCGGGCTGTTCCCGGATTCCGTCATCACGCGCTCCGCCTTCGGTCCGTTCCGTCGTTCGCCGAGCCGCCGTTCAATGACTTTTACAACACCGGCGGGCCTATTGCACAGGCGGTTCGCCGCCTGCCTGGTCTTCCAGGGGCGGCAGGGTTCCCCGCTGGCGCATGACGAAGCCGATGACCTCCGCCACCGCCTTGAAGTGTTCGGGCGGAATTTCCTCATCCAGTTCGACGCCGGCATAGAGAGCGCGGGCCAGGGGCGGGTTTTCGACGATCGGCACGTCGTGGGCCTTGGCGACCTCGCGAATGCGGATCGCCAGGTGATCGATGCCCTTGGCGACCAGCTTCGGCGCCGTCATATCATCCATCTTGTACTCAAGCGCGATGGAATAGTGCGTCGGGTTGGTGATCACCACGTCCGCCTCGGGCACCGCCGCCATCATCCTTTGCTGGGCGCGTTCCATACGCACTTTCCTGATCCTGGCCTTGATCTGGGGATCGCCTTCGGACTGCTTATGTTCGTCCTTCACTTCCTGCTTCGACATCATCATCTTCTTTTTGAAGGAATATTTCTGATAAGCAAAGTCCAGGGCCGCGATCACCGTCATCACCCCGATGGTGCCGACGGCCAGCAAGATGGCGATAATATGGATGCGGTCCATCATCTGAGTGATGTCGTATTCCGGGATCAGGGTAATGTCCTTGAGCATCGGCAAGGCCATCGAAAACGACACGATGCCAACGGCCAAAAGCTTGAGGATGCCCTTGAGGAATTCCATCAGCGCCCGTGACGAGAACATCCGTTTCACGCCGGAGATCAGCGACAGCTTGTTGAGGTCCGGTTTTATTTTCTCGGGCGCGAAGATCAGCCCGAACTGGGCGATGTTCGAGAACAGGGCGATAACGAACAACAGGGCCAGAAGCGGCGCCAGGATCAGGCCCATTTCCCCGGACAGGTTGGACACCAACAGGAGCAGGTGGTCGAAATCGGTGGGAATGGCGTGGGGATTCCTGATCATCGGCTCGATGGCGCCGCGGATGTTGGCGGTCATGAAAGGCGCCATGAAGACAAGTCCGGCGGTGCCGCCAAGCAGGATCATCCAGGTCTTGATTTCCTGCGACTGGGCGACCTGGCCTTTCTTTTTGGCATTCGCCAGTTTTTTATCGGATGGGTCTTCTGTTTTTTGTGATTCGTCTTCTTCCGCCATCGATCAATCCTCGGGATTTCCGGCTCATACCAAGGAACGGTGATAATGACCCTTAGGGATCATCCATGCGGTCCGTCGGGTAGGAGGGAAGCCGCCGGCGATGTGGGACATCGTCAAGGCTTTCCGACGCCCTCCGACGGGCCGCATGGACGACCGGAACGGCGGCTTTCCAAGGCTTTCGGACAGCGTCGCGCGCGCCTCGCGATGTGCCGCATCGCCACGCCGCGCGCTCCTTGCCGAAAACCTTGGAAAGCCGTCCCTATGAGTCATTATCACCGTTCCTTGGTATCAATTTACAGGTCAATCCATTAAGGCAATATGAAGCCCCGGTAGCTGTCCTCGAAGTTCCCGTCTGTAGGCTTTGAGATTCAGGGCAGGCAGCCCATACTTCTCAAGCTCCTCATACTGCATCACGTTGCCCACATTGTTACACCGGTTTTCTAGGGTCGGGGCCAAAGAACCGTGGTCCTTCGCCTCCTGTACCAAGTACGCGTCCCAGTTCGGGTCAGTGTATCCCGCCGCGTGCAGCAGTCTATGAATAGCCACGTGGATTAGGAAGCTTCCTAGTCTCTCTTGGAGCTTGACGACTGCCAATTCTTCTGGTGATTCATCGTGAGCTTCCCACCTTTCCCAGAATTCCTTTGGTACGTCTACGTCGTAGGAGAAGCCACAACAACCCGCAATGGCATGACAGAGTTCGTGGGCCGCATCGTGTTCGAGCGTGTGGGAGTCCACCTCCCGACGAAGATAGACGGCTATTGCTCGCTCTTCTACGCGGCACCGGATCTCATTCTTCAAGTGAGCTCTGCGGAACTCCAACCGTCTCTTCCGATGTATCGCTGCGGCCTTGGCTACCTCCAAGACGCGCTTGAACTTGGGCGTATCGACACGAGAGACTCTATCGGTGATTGTCGCATCTGGCTCCGCCACGACTCCTGCTAACGCTACCAAGTCCGGCAGCGGTTCTGCATCGGGGGCTAATGTCCTACTGGGCGTAGGCACTAAGAATTGAGCAGTGTCGAATTCTTCAGGCCCAGCTACTACGTGGAGATGTCCCTTGGCCCATTCGGATTTGGTTTTCAGTGTGCCGCCGTGCTCTCCCTCGTCCAAGTACTGGGGGACGAAGTAATCGATCGCCAGCGGGAGCCCGAGGTTCGCGAACACCTGCATGAAGAGGATCACGGACGTCGCCAGCACGAACAGCCCGTACACCGACGGGCTGACGAATCGGGTCATCAGCATAACGATTGCGAACCCGAGAATGCCGTTGATGACGTTCCCGACGAACG
>JADFMB010000143.1 GCA_022564115.1 Pseudomonadota bacterium | reverse complement strand
GATGCGAACCGATTTCGCCCACTGTTTCTGCTCGGGCGCTTTCCCGTTGGTCGCCATCTTGCCCATGTAGTAGCTGTTGCCCAGCGCCACGTCGCACTCGCCCTGGAAGACCGCCTTCACCTGGGCGCGGTCGTTGCCTTGCGGCTTGCGGGCCAGGTTGGCCTTGACGCCGCGGGCCCAGGCTTCGGCGGCGGCCTCGCCTTTGGCGGCGATGATCGACGCCAGCAACGAAACGTTATAGACGTGCTTGCCGGAACGGGTGCAGACCCGGCCCTTCATGTGGGGCTTGGCCAAATCTTCGTAAGTGTTCATCTCGCCCGGCTCGACCCGCTTTTTATGAGCGAAAATGATCCGCGCGCGCGTCGTCAACCCAAACCACAGGCCTTTCGGATGACGGAACTGGGCCGGCACGTTGCTTTCCAGCACCCGCGATTTCGTCGCCTGGAGGAGATCCGCCTCGACCAGGTTGTGAAGGTTGCCGATGTCGGCCGTCAGCACCAGGTCGGCGGGGCTGTTGGCGCCTTCGGCCTTGAGCCGTTCCAGCATGCCTTTCCTCAAATACACCATGTTGACCTTGATTCCGGTCTTCTTGGTGAAGGCGTTGAGCAGCGGGTTCATGAGGAACGGCTGGCGATAGGAATAAAGATTGACCTCGGCCGCCAATACGTTGTTTTCCATGGCCGTCAATCCCCATGCGGCGCCGAGGATCATTGCCGCGAAAATAGCTTTGAATTTCATTAAGTTTAAACTCCAGGTTCTCGGTTGCTTGTTTGACTTTAAAGTCGGTCATTTATGCGCCGCCCTATCTGTTATTGAGAATGCGTCGCATTCTCAATAACAGATAGGGGCCTTTTAGGCCCTTCAGTCAAGAATTTTTTTCTACCCTTCGGCGGGCCGCCCATAAAGGCGCCCAACCAGTCGGTCAGGCAGGGTCCGGGGGAATCGCATATGGCCGTTCTTAGAGGTTCAGTGCATCATGTTCAGACCTCGGATGGGCAAAAAACAGCCTTCCCCTCACGGGTACAGCTAACCGAAAAGGCAACGTCTCTCCAAATGCGATAGCCCTGAGGCGGGGTCCGGCAAACGGAGATTTTCGGAGCGAATTGGGGCGTCGGGAGATAATCGGCTGAAAATTCCCGACCGGAAACGGGTGCGTGGGGCCTAAGTCGTTGACAGTCAGGTGGTTCAATTTGGCAGGTGGTTCGATTTGGCCCTAGTGGCCTGTATCAACCAGATCGTAAGGTTTTGATGATTCATTCCGTCTTGGGATATTTTCAAGGACGGAGGTGATGATGTCAAAGAAGCGATATGTTGTCGATCTGACGGCGGAAGAACGGGACCATCTTAAGAATCTGATCAACAAGGGCCGTGCGGCGGCGCGCACCTTGCTGAAGGCGCGGATTTTGTTGAAGGCGGATGCGGGTCCCCTGGGCGAAGGTTGGGCGGATGAGCGGATTGCCGACGCGTTGGAGACCAATATCGGCATGGTCTATCAGGTGCGCCGCCGGTTGGTCGAGGAGGGATTTGCCGCCGTTCTCACTCGCAAGCAACGCAAGACGCCAGCCGTCAAGCCTGTTTTCGACGGTGAAAAGCAAGCGCGACTGACGGCGCTGGCGTGCTCCAAGCCGCCGCAAGGGCGCCAGCGATGGACGCTGCGGCTTTTGGCCGACAAGGTAGTGGAACTCGAGATCGTCGATTCCGTTCATTTCAACACCGTCGGGCGGACATTAAAAAAAATGCGCTCAAGCCCCATCTGAAAAAGCAGTGGGTGATTCCGCCCAAGGCCAATGCCGCTTTCGTGGCGGCGATGGAGGATGTGCTGGCGGTCTATACGCGCCCGCGCGATCCATCCCACCCGTTGGTTTGTCTTGACGAAACCAGCAAACAGCTTTTGGCCGAAACGCGCATGCCGCTGCCAATGGGGCCGGGGCGGCCGGCGTGCGTTGATTACGAATACCGCCGCAACGGCACCGCCAATCTGTTCATGCTGTTCGCGCCGCTTGAAGGATGGCGGCATGTCAAGGTCACCGGGCGGCGTACCGCCATCGATTACGCGCATGTCCTGAAAGACCTGGCCGACACCCACTTCCCGAAAGCCGAAAAAATCACCCTCATGCAGGATAACCTCAACACCCATGTCAAGGCGTCGCTTTATCAGGCATTCGCGCCCGCCGAAGCGCGGCGCATCGCCGAGCGGTTCGAGTGGCACTATACGCCCAAACACGGCAGTTGGCTCAACATGGCGGAATCCGAACTGGCCATCCTCGCCAGCCAGTGCCTCGGCCGCCGCGTCCCGGACAAGCAAACACTCGCCGCTGAAATCAACGCCTGGCAATCCGACCGCAATAAAAACAACACCAAAGCCGACTGGCGATTCACTGCCGACAACGCTCGAATTAAACTGAAATCCCTATACCCTGTGATTTGAGTGATTCAGGCCACTAGAGACGGCTTCCCGTGGTTTTCGGCTAGGCGCCACCGGCGCGGCGATGTGGGTCTTTATCATCGATCCTTGGTATAGGCGCCATATTCTTAGGCCCGCCCGGAAACAGTCGGCGGGAACGCCAAGGGGGGCCTGGCGACCCCCCCGGTCCTAAGGGTGATTTTTCGGGAATCCCGGAACCGGCCTCGGGGACTGGGGATTCGGTCCCTCTTTTAGGCTTCGGGTTCTTCGGCGATTACCGCCGTCACCGCCTTTTGGACTTTGTCAAAGGCCCGCACCTCAAGCTGGCGAATCCGCTCGCGGCTGATGCCGTATTCCTTGCCGAGTTCCTCCAACGTCTTCGGATCGTCCTTCAGCCGCCGCTCGGTGAAAATATGGCGTTCGCGTTCCGGCAGCGCCTTCAGCGCCTGCCTGAGGACGGCACCGCGGTGGCCGAGTTCTTCCGCCTCGGCGAATCGGCTTTCGGGGCTGGGGCTATTGTCGACCAGGGTATCCTGAAATTCGATGCCTTCCTCGTCATTGGACAAGGGCGCGTTCAGGGACAAGTCCCGGGTCGAAAGGCGGCGGTTCATATTGGTGATCTCGTCGGCGGAAACGCCCATGGTATCGGACAACTGCCGGGCCTGGTCCGGGGTCAGTTCACCGCTATCGAGGATATTGAGGCGGGCCTTAAGATTGCGTAGCGAGAAAAACAGTTTCTTCTGCGACGCCACCGTGCCCAACTTGACCATCGACCACGACTTTAAAATGTATTCGGTGATCGATGCCCTGATCCACCACATGGCGTAGGTCGAGAGCCGGAAACCCAAACCCGGGTCGAATTTCTTTACCGCCTTCATCAGCCCGATGTTGCCTTCGGAAACCAGGTCGGCGACGGGAAGGCCGTAGCCCCGGTATTTCATCGCCATCTTCGCCACCAGGCGCAAGTGCGACGTCACCAGCTTATGGGCGGCATCGGTGTCGCCCTTGTCGCGCCAGCGAACGGCAAGCATTTGCTCTTCTTCCTTCTCCAGCATGGGAAAGCCCCACACTTCGCGGAAATACCGCGATAGGCCGCCTTCAACTGGAACCGCCGGTAAACTCAACGCTGACATAACTTAATTCCCTTTTCCTTGTTCTTCCGTTTCGGCGCCGGTTTTTTTGGTTTTTTATTGGACAACCCGGACACCGTGTTACGTGGCCTTCACTACACTCAGCCCCGTTCCCTCGGCACGGCGCCGACGGCAGGGCATACGCCGCGGGTCACATCAGGGATATGAAAGGGTGTACGCGTCTTTGACGTCTGCGAACCACTCGCACATGGCCATATCCTCCGTTCGAAGCAATAAGCCTACTGGCCCACCATTCGGTCAGACCAACTTTTTGCTGGCCCCAATGGGCACCAGCGACAGAAATCATAATACCCAAAATTCGGCAAAAGTCAAGGATTTTTGATAAAAATACTTTAATTTCAATAAGTTAACGTGTTTCTCCTGAACCCCACCCCGATGACTAAAAGACGCAAAAAGACGCGCCGAAGGGGGGACAAAATAAACGGGATTATTGGAACGCCGGCGGACTGACCCCGGCCAGCGGCTGATCGAAGTCCTCGGGCGTGATGTCGTAGCTCAAATCCGGGATCGGCGGCAGTTCAAGGATGGAACCGTTGTTGATTTCGGCTTTTCGCTTCTGCCGGTACAGGCTGCGGACGGCGGCGTAATAATCGACGGACGTCTTTTTCACCTGGTTCAATTCATCGACGATGCCGGCGTATTCGTCCAGGCCCTCGGCGCCGGTCAACGTATATTGGATATTATCACGGTCCGTATTGTCCAGCCAAAGCCCCAGGGGATCGAGATAGGAATCAATCACCAACTTGCCGATCGCATCGCGGGGACTGGACGGGCCGAATATCGGCAAGACAAGGTAGAAACCCTCACCCATGCCGTAAACGGCAAGGGTCTGGCCGAAGTCCTCATCATGGCGTTCTATCCCCAGTTCCGTCGCCACATCGGCCAAGCCGACGATGCCGAGGGTGGAGTTGATAAAGGCCCGGCCGAAAGTCGTCAGCGCCCGTTCGAACTCTCCTTGCAGAAGATCGTTGGCGAAAATGACTGGCGACGAGAGGTTGTTGAGGAAATTGGAGATTCCCTGACGGACCGTCACGTTGACGGTAGCATTATAGAACTTGGCGACGGGGCGCAGGAGCACATCCTGAAGAACCTCGTTGAAATCAAAGATCGCCCGGTTCATGGACTCCAGGGGATCGTTGACGGCTTCTTCTTCGCTGGCCTGTGCCAGGTTGACATGGGCGGGGTCCCCTTCCGCCAAGCCGGCGGCAAAGGAGGTTACCGGCGCGGTCAGGCCGAAGGCTAGAACCACCATCAAAAGGGCGCCCGGCCAAGTGACAGATTTTAACTTTTTCAGGATCATGAAACTCGTTTCTTATAATTCAGGGAAAGGCGCAAAAAACCAACCCGCGAAGACACCACCCGCCGGAAAGGAATCACCAGGGATGGCTTCATCAGTATGTTTTTAGGGGAACTTTTCGACTCCCGCAACCACCATGTCCAATAAAAGGCCTTGTGGTAACAATTTATTGAAACCAACCTATTCTGTTATGGTTAACATTATCTTGAGATAACCTTGGTTTAACCCTTCATAACAATACATAAAACATCTCTTGAGGACTTTAATGAATCGCCTTCTGTTTAGCTTCAAGTCACTGATTTTATTCATTTGTTTGGCGGTTTTGCCCGGCCCGGCCATGGCCGAACCGGGGCCAAGCGACATCGTCGTCCGGTTCCAGGCCGACCTTCTCCAGGTCATGAAAGAGGCCGAAAAACTTTCCGTTCGTCAACGCTTCGAGCGGCTGGCGCCAAGCGTCGATAAGTCCTTTCACATTCCGTTGATGATCCAGATCGTCTCCAGCGGCTTTTGGAACAAAGCGACGTCTTCGGAACGGACGCAACTCGTCGTGGCTTTCCGGCGCATGAGCATTGCGACCTTGGCGACCCTGTTCGATGGTTATTCGGGCGAGGTCTTCAAACTGGAGAAGGAAATGCAGGGGCCGCAAAAGACCATGCTGGTGATGACGAAACTCATTAAATCGGATAAATCGACGGTCGATATCGCCTATGTCTTGAGGCCCTTCAAGGAGAGTTGGCGCATCATCGACGTCATCCTCGATAATGGAATCAGCGAATTGAAGGTGCGCCAGTCGGAATACCGCCTGATATTGAAAAACAAGGGAATCCCAGGATTGATTTCGCTTTTGAACGGCAAGGCCGATGAGTTGATCGCCCAATAAAATTTCATCATCCGCCCCAACCCCACCACACGGCCGCCACATTTCAGTCATATGGAAAAGAGTATGCAACGCCGCTTTTTCACATTCGGGTTAGTGCCGCTTCTGACGGCCATGGTCGTGATAGCCCCTTCCGCCGGCTGGGCGCAATCCAGTCCGGGGGATATTGTCGCCGCCTTTCACGAAAGCCTGCTCGGCGTCATGAAGAAAGCCAAGACCCTTGGCGTCAAGGGCCGGTTCGAGAGGCTGGCGTCCCCGCTCAAGCAAAGTTTTCATTTTCGGCTGATGACCCAGATCGCCGTCAGCTCCTATTGGAGGAAGGCCGACCCGGCCCGGATCGACAGGCTGGTCGACGCCTTTACCCGCCTTTCCATCAGCACCTATGCCTCGCGGTTCGACGGCTATTCGGGCCAATCCTTCGAAACCGAGAGCGAAAAACCGGGGCCGCAGAAAACCATCCTGGTCAAGACCCGGATCATCGATCCCGGGTCCGACCCGGTGGAGCTCACCTACGTCACCCGCAAAATCAAGGGCGGCTTGCTCGTCGATATCGGCGTCAACGTCTTTCTGCCGGCCAGCCAGGTCGACATTCGCCGCCCGGCCGACATCGGCGACTACATCGGCCGCACCATTCAATGCGTCGTCTTGAAAATCGACGAAGCGCGGCGCAACATCGTCGTCAGCCGGCGGCAGCTCATCGAGCGCGGAACGCAAGCCCTTTCGGACATCCGCACCAAGGGGTTCGAGCACGTCGTCGTCGTTTCCCACGGAGGGCTGTTGGCCGCCGCACTCAAGGGTCTCCTTCAAGTCCCCGCCGAGCGAAATCCCTTTCGGTTGGCCAATTGTTCGATTACCGAACTAGCCTGGCTCAGCGACCCGGTGGTGGCTCGAATGAACGACGTCAGCCATCTCGAAAGGCTCCATCCCGACGGCGAGGGAGGAAGAACGGGGGACTTGTAGCAATTCTTCCTAGCAGAATTAGGTTCCATGAAGCATTCCCCCGAGTTAAGTCAATGCAGTATCGTCAGACGCCGATAACACCCTTTGTAGGCTATACTTGAGCCGGCTAGGTCGAGGGCGTCCCGCCCGGATCAGAACGAAAAGCAGCTTCATTCTCGCAGGAGCATTTTCATGGTCGGTTCGATCCAGTCGGTACTGATAATTGCTGCACTTTCCCTGCTCGCCAGCTCTCCCGTTTCGCACCTCCAGCAGCAAAGCAATCGCTCCGATTCCCGTCCCCCCTACCGTTTGCCTCGCAATCGCGAGATCAACGTATTTAACGAGGTGGGCGCGCGGGTCTGGTACGCCCACATGCTTGTGAACC
>JADFMB010000142.1 GCA_022564115.1 Pseudomonadota bacterium | reverse complement strand
CCCAGGCGTTCGCCATCGCTTTGGCGGGGTTGGCCCTGGGCATGGAGGTGCCGATCGGTTTGCTGGTCACGGTGCTGCCCGTGATCTTTTTGGCCGGCGAAAGCAGCTCCGCGTCGAGCCACATTTTTTCGACGGGTCCGTCGGTAAGAAGGTCGACCTTGCCCGGCGCGGCCACGTCGAGTTCGCAGCGGACGATGCGCGGCCCTGCATCGCCGTGCGGTCCGATAACGGGAATCGACTCCGGCGGCAGATGGCCGGAGACGGTGCTGTAGACGCTCGTCCAATTCAAATCGTGCAGATCGCGTGGCTCGATCGCTACGCCGCCGTTGAGTTTGGCGATCGCCGCGGGCGTGGGTCACACCGCGGCGCTCAAGGCGGACGGCACCGTTTGGGTGTGGGGCAACAACTCGCACGGCCAGCTCGGGGACGGCACGACCACGGATCACAGGACACCCGTCCAAGTCGCGGGCCTCAGCGACGTGCGGTCAATCGCCGCGGGTGCCGGCCACCTTGCCGATAATCTCGCCCCTTTCGCCCTCGATGACGGAATTATGAGCCGCCGTCGTCCCGAAGAACAACGGGTCGGCGGCCAAAACGGCCTCGAAATTGGACTTGGCGGCGCCGTCGACGGCGCCGCTGATGGCACTGTCAAGCGACCCGCCCGCGTCAATGGTGGCCTGGAAGGCGGCCTGGGCGGCCTCGGCGGCATTGGCCTCGGCGCTGCCTGGGGCGAAGGTCGGCGGCGCGGCGATCACCGGTTGCGGGGCGGCCGCCGCGGCGCTGCCGTAAAACGCCTGCGTCGCCGCCGCCGGCAGGGCCACCGGAATGGTCGGCGGAACATAGGCGTTGGAAAACTGCGTCGTCTGGTTGATGCCGTTGAGGGTCTGCGTGCCGCCGAGGGTCTTGATGACCATCTCGCCAACGGCGCCGCCCTCTTCGCCGAACATGGAATAGGTGTTCAGGGTGCCTTCGGGCCCCGCCTTGCCGCCGCCGGCGGTGCCGCGGATGCCGATGGTCGCCAGCGGCGTATTGATGATCATGGCGTCGACGGCGGTCTTGGCGATCTGTCCGGAGACGAAGGTGAACACCCCCTCGGCGATGCCGAACACCGCCCTGCCGGTCTGGGTGTTGGCGTCGTAGACCATTTCGTCGATGGTCATCCGGCCCTCTTCGGCGAGCGAGAAGGTACTTTCGTCGATGAAGGTGATGCCGATGGCGCCGTCGCCGGTGGTCTCGATCACGTCGCCCTGTAAGATGGGCATGCCGTCGGTGGCCTGGACCCTGGTGCCGTCCGGATGAGTGATGAAGACGGTGCCGATGACGGAACTGACTTTGCCGATGGCGGCGGCGACGCCGGTGCCCGCCTGGGCGAGTTCCACCGCTTCGGCGTCAACGGGCGGCGAATTTTCTATTGTCGGTGGGGGGGATTCAATGAACACCCTGAACTCCTAAAGTTCAATTAAATCGCCCCTCAAGAGGGTTATCGAAGGACCTTTTTTTTCCAGTATAGTTTTTTTGGGGTCCGATTCCAAGTTTACCATCGAATTGCTGAAAATTGTATTAACCGCCGTCCGCGCAGGCGCGCCGCCAAGACCATTTTTCCGCCGCGATAATCCTGGCGGTTCAGGAAAACGACGGCGATTCCGGGCCTCGGATGCCGGTTTTTTCGGCGACCGGGGGCACGGACTACTTAACGACGGCTGCTTCCAGTTTTCCCATGATGTTGAGGATTTTGAAGACATTTATCATGAGGTCCGTTTCCGCCGCCGTGGCATCGCTGTTGGCGTTGATCAGCGCCGTTTCACCGGCCAGGACGTCGATCAGCGACCGGTTGCCCAACTGCCTCTCGCGGCGCGCCAGTTCCAGGAACTCGGCCGCGATATTGGCCTGGTTCTTGAGGAAATCGATGTTCGCCTTATCTCTTTTTAAGTTGCTCCAGTTGTCCTGGGCCTGTTGCTCGAACGCGTGGCGGGTGTCGACCTCGCCCTCGATGGCGACGCGTAGATCGGCTTCCTTGGCGGCCACGGTGTTGTAATTGGTCAGCCCCAGGTTAAGGGAATAGTTGAACTCGATCTTGAACAACTGCTCGTTCTTATTGCCGATGGTGCCGCCGACGTCCGACTTGCGCTTCTCCTCGGCGGTGGCGCTGATTTTGGGGAACAGCTCGTTGGCGCGGGTTTGTTTGACTTCCATGCGGGCCCTCTCGGAAGCAATCTTTGAATTTTTAAGCCCGGGATTGCTCTCGTACATGATCCGGATGACTTCATCGAGCGACTTCGGCAGCATCTCGTAGGGCACCCGGGGTTCCTGCAGGGCGTTCAGATCGCCGGGCCCGACCCTGAAAAAACGCCGAAAGACGTTGATGGCGTTCCTGAGCCCGCCGGCGAAGTTGTTGCGCCGGGCCTCGGCGCCGGCGAGTTGAGTCTTGGCTTGCAAGGCGTCGGTGGTGAAGCCGCCGCCCCGCTGGACACGCGAATCCTCAAGGGTCGCCTGGCGCTTGATGTTGGCCACCGAGCCCCTGGAGAAGCCGAGGACCTTTTTCGCCCGGATAACGTTGAGATAGGCCTCGATGCCCTGAAGGATCAGGGCCTGGCGGGTCAAAATCAGATCAATCTCCGCCGTTTCGAGGTCCAGTTCGGCAATGCGAATCGACGCGTTGTTGGCGCCGAAATCCCAGATCATCTGGGTGACCTTGATGTCCAACTCGCGGGGCACCTCTTCGGTGTCGGCGGTGCCGGTGGTGTTGTTTTGTTTTTCCTTGCCCCAGTTGCCGACGACATTCAGCTCCGGGTACCACACGCCCCTCGCCGCCTTGAGCAGCTCCCTCGCCGCTTCGACGGCATTTTCCTTGGCCTTGATCTGCTTTTGGTTCTTGACCAGGACGGGCAACAGTTCCGCCAGCGTCGCCGCATCAGCGCCCGGCGCCGAGGCAAGCAGCCCCGTAGCGACGAAAAAAGCAATTACAAATTTTATTGGGAATCTCCGCACGACCGTGACTTAACGCCCCTTATTTGAGATATTCGCACCCCCAGGAGCCGGGCGAATCTTGGTAGATTCTTATACGACGCCAGGGGAAGGTTTTACAACAGTTTTCAAGGAAACGGAAAAAAAATGAGGTGGGCGGTCGCCTCGATTCCGGTTTCTTCCCCAGGGGGATTTTTTACCACCCCGTCCCGGCGCCGGATGGATAGTGGCTCCAAGGCCGAGATCATAAAAAAACAAGTTATTTCAATTAGTTATAATTTTTTGAATTTCATTTTATGGAAAATGGCATGGGTTTTGCGGCGTTAATTCCGGTACGGGATTGGCCTGTGCCGGATTAAACGGGAGAAAACCCATGCGGACCGATTTTGGACCGAGGTACGATTTCGAAAACTTCCTGATGTCGGAATTCAACACCATGAGCGGGGCTCCGAAGCCGTCGATCGACCGCTTTCAGGCCGGATTGCGGATCGTCAACGCGCTCGCCGACGACCTGACGCTGGACATGGCGGAAGTCGATCTCGATGACCTCTACTAAGCCAGTATTAAGCCAAGTCCGTTAAAAAGGACTGTTTTACAATAACTTAACTGAAGGACGGATGACGTGCCTTCTGAACGGGAATATCATCGCGCGCTGGCGGTGAGCTTGATGAAATCCATCGGTTTCGATGACGCCATCGATTGCGCGCTCAGGAACCAGTGGCAGGGGGTGTTGGCGCAACTCCACGGCCTGGCCAAGTTCCCCCGGCCCCCCGACCCAGATGACCAGGGAGCCAAGGCGCCGTAGGACCCGGGCGACCCGCTTCCGGCCGGGAGAATTCACGGCCCGGCAGGAATTTCCCTTTCCCCCTGTTTTTCCCTGATTTCCAGCCTTATCCCGCTTCCCGGGATTGGGCGTCGACGACGGCCAGGGCGCTCATGTTGACGATTCCCCGGGCGGTCACCGACGGCGTCAGGATATGCGCCGGTTGGGCGGCGCCGAGCAGTATCGGTCCGACGGACAAGCCGCCGCCTATGGATTTCAACATGTTGAAGGAGCTGTTGGCGGCCTCGAGGCCGGGCAGGATCAACAGGTTGGCCTGGCCGCTGAGCCGCGAATTGGGGAACATGCGTTTGCGGTATTCCTCGTTGAAGGCGATGTCGGCCTGCATTTCGCCTTCGACCTCCAGGTCCGGGGCGCGGTCGCGCAACAACTCGACGGCGCGGTGCATCCTGTCGGCGGAAGGCGTGTCGGCGGTGCCGAAATTCGAATGCGACACCAGCGCCACTTTCGGCACCTCGCCGAAGCGGCGCACCGCCTCGGCGGCGAGAAGGGTCATTTCGACCAGTTCGTCCGCCGTCGGCTCGTAGGTGACGTGGGTGTCGCAAAGGAAGAAGGTGCCGCTCGGCATGATCAGGGTCGAAAGCGCCGAAACGCCCAGCACGCCGTCGGCCTTGCCGATGACGTCCAGCACATGGGTCAGGTGTTCGCGGTATTGGCCGTAGGTGCCGCAGATCATGGCGTCGGCTTCGCCGCGTTTGAGCATCATCGCCGCGATCACCGTTGATTGGGTGCGGATGATGGTGCGCGCCGCGTCCGGCGACACGCCCTGGCGCTGCATCAACTCGTGGTAACCCCGCCAATAGTCCTCATAGCGGGGATCGTTCTCGGGATTGACGATCTCGACGTGCTTGTCCAGATCCAGCCTCAGGCCCAGCTTTTCGATCCGGCGTGAAATGACGTCCGGCCGTCCGACCAGGATCGGCCGGGCGATATTGTCGTCGATCAGCACCTGGATGGCGCGCAGCACCCGTTCGTCCTCGCCTTCGGCCATGACCAGGCGCTTGGGATTCCGCCGGGCGCGGTCGAAGATGGGCTTCATCAACATGCCCGAGCGGAAGACAAACCGGCAGAGTTGATCGTGATAGGCGTCGAAATCCTCGATCGGGCGCGTGGCGACGCCGCTGTCCATGGCCGCGCGGGCGACGGCGGGGGCGATTTCGACGATCAGGCGCGGGTCGAACGGCTTCGGAATCAGGTATTCGGGGCCGAATTTCAGATCCTCGCCGCCGTAGGCCTGGGCGACGATTTCCGAACTTTCGGCCATCGCCAGGCCGGAAAGCGCCTTGACCGCCGCCAGCTTCATGTCTTCGTTGATGGTCGTGGCGCCGACGTCCAAGGCGCCGCGGAAGATGAAAGGAAAACACAGCACGTTGTTGACCTGGTTCGGGTAATCGGACCGCCCGGTGGCGATGACCGCATCGGGGTTGGCCTTCTTGGCCTCGTCGGGGTTTATTTCAGGGTCCGGGTTGGCGAGCGCCAGGATAAACGGCTTGGCGGCCATCTTCTTGACCATTTGGGGTTTCAGGATCCCGGGCGCCGACAGGCCCAGGAAAACGTCGGCGCCTTCGATCACCGCATCCAGGTCGCGGGCCTTGGTTTTCTGGGCGTAGCGCGCCTTTTCCGGGTTCATGTCCTCCTCGCGGCCCTCGTAGACGACGCCGATGATGTCGACCAGGGTGATGTTTTTCTTTTTCATGCCTAATTGGACCAACAGGTCCAGGCACGCGATGCCGGCGGCGCCGCCGCCCGTGGATACCAGTTTGACGTCTTTCATCTTCTTGCCGACGACGCGCAATCCGTTGACCAGAGCCGCCGCGGCGACGATCGCCGTGCCGTGCTGGTCGTCGTGGAAGACCGGGATGTTCATCCGTTCGCGGAGCTTGCTTTCGACGATGAAGCACTCCGGCGCCTTGATGTCCTCCAGGTTGATGGCGCCGAAGGTCGGTTCCAGGCTGGCGATGATGTCGACCAGCTTGTCCGGGTCGGATTCGTCGACCTCGATGTCGAAGACGTCGATGCCGGCGAACTTCTTGAACAGCACCGCCTTGCCCTCCATCACGGGCTTCGACGCGAGCGCGCCGATCGTGCCCAGGCCGAGCACGGCGGTGCCGTTCGTGACGACGGCGACCAGATTGGCCTTTATCGTCATCTCGTACGCCTTGGCGGGATCGGCCACGATCTCGTCGCACGCGGCGGCGACTCCGGGGGAGTACGCCAATGCCAGGTCGCGCTGGTTCGCCATCGGCTTGGTGGGATGGATGCCCAGCTTGCCGGGCTTTGGCCGGCGGTGATACTCGAGGGCGGCTTCGCGCAGGGCGTCGTCTGACATGGCAGCCTCCGGTGCCCATGGGGCAAGGTTGGCCCAAGTATAGCGGGACGGGGCGGAAAAGCCATCGCCCACGACGCCGTCGCGGGGAGGACGAAAGAAGGCCCGCGGTACACTGCGGGCCTCTTGCAAAATGGTGCGGTCGAGAAGACTCGAACTTCCACTCCCTTTCGGGAACAGCGACCTCAACGCTGCGCGTCTACCAATTCCGCCACGACCGCATTACGATATCGGGGAGATTATGCGGGATAGCAAATCTGCAACGGCTTCGCAAGCGGCTGGGCCGGCGGCGGCGCCCGAAGACGGACCCGAGTGGCGCGTGAGCCGGCGGCCCGTTCCGTACCCCGAGGCGGTCGCCGCCATGGAGGAGCGCGTCGCTGCGATTCGCGCCGGCCGGGCGCCCGAGCTGGTGTGGCTGCTGGAGCACCCGGCGCTGTTCACGGCGGGCGCCAGCGCGCGCCCCGGTGACCTGCTCGATTCGCTCGGCCTGCCGGTGTTTCCCAGCGGCCGCGGCGGCCAGTACACGTACCATGGCCCCGGCCAGCGCGTCGCCTACGTGCTGCTCGACCTCAAGTCCCGGGGGCCCGACATCCGCGCCTACGTCGGCCGCCTCGAGCGCTGGCTGATCGCCGCCCTCGCCGAGCTCGGCGTGCGCGGCGAGCGGCGCGAGGGACGCGTCGGCATATGGGTCGAGGGGCGCGGCGGCGAGGCGAAGATCGCCGCCATCGGCGTGCGCGTCCGCCGCGGGGTGAGCTATCACGGGGTGTCGCTCAACGTGGCGCCCGATCTCGATCACTACCGGGGCATCGTGCCGTGCGGCATCCGCGAGTGGGGCGTGACGTCGCTGAAGGAGCTGGGGATCGGGGCGACGATGGACCAGGTGGACCGCGCGTTGCGCACCACCTTCGCGCGCGTCTTCGGCCCGGGCGTGCCCTAACCCGTCGGCTCGACGTGAAAGCCGGGGCGGACGGCGCCCGGCTCC
>JADFMB010000141.1 GCA_022564115.1 Pseudomonadota bacterium | reverse complement strand
GTTGAGCATGTTCAAGGCCGAGGAATGGGACAATTTCGGACTCATTACCGTCGATTCATCGCTGATTTATTCCATCGTCGACGTGCTTCTCGGCGGCCGCCGGGGCACGGCGGCCATGCGTATCGAAGGCCGTCCCTATACGACCATCGAACGTTCGCTCGTCGAACGGATGGTTCATGTCATGCTCGGCGACCTGAGCGCCGCGTTCGAGCCCCTGAGTCCGGTCACTTTCCGTTTCGACCGCCTGGAAACAAACCCCCGGTTCGCCACCATTTCCCGGCCTTCCAACGCCGCTATCGTCACTAGGCTCAGGATCGACATGGAAGACCGCGGTGGCCGTTTGGAGCTGCTGTTGCCGTACGCGACCCTGGAACCGGTTCGCGAATTGCTCCTGCAGATGTTCATGGGCGAGAAGTTCGGCCGTGACTCCATCTGGGAAACCCACCTGGCGGAAGAGCTGTGGATGACCGAAATAGACCTGGAAGCCGTCATCGACCAGCAGATCATGCGCCTGAGCGAAGTTTTTGATCTCAAGATCGGCTCGCGGCTCATGTTCAGCGCCACCCCGGATTCACTGGTATCCCTGCAGTGCGGCAATGTTCCGATGTATTCCGGCAAGATGGGCCGCAAGGGCAACCAGATCGCCATCAGGATTGAAGATAGAATTGAAAAGAAACCTCGGACCTAGATCGTTGCATGCGACACGGTTCCCGGGTAACGGGGCCGCGTTCGTGGTCAAAAAAATTAGTTTGGCGCCAACAGGTAAGGAATTGTCGTGACCTATTCGTTAATCGTCGATCTTTTCGTCGCCGTCCTGCTGGTCGTGACCATTGGCTATGCCATTGTCCTCAACAAGCGGTTGGGAAAATTAAGAGGAGACAAGGTGGAGCTTGAAAAACTCGCCACCACGTTCGGCGAGTCCACGATCCGTGCCGAAGACAGCATCGAGAAGTTGAGAAATACGGCGGATATGCTGCAGGGCCGTATGGAAAAGGCGGAAGCCTTGCGGGACGACTTGGCGTTCCTTATCGACCGTGGCGGCCAAGCGGCGGACAAACTTGAGGATCTGGTGCGCGCCACCCGGGATAAGGTCGGGATCGGCCAGCGGCCGGTCTCCGAAAACGCCAACGCCGATGTCGATAAAGGCGATGGCCCATCCAGACCCCTTACGGCCCGCCCCGACGGGCCGGCGGGGGCGTATGCGGACGATGATGGGGTAAAGTCCGAAGCCGAACGGGAACTGCTGAAAGCGATCAGATCGTCGGGATAAACATCCTTCGCCCGGGTTGGGGTTGGGCGTGCGGTTTGGGTTGAGGTAATGACCATGAAGAGAATCTTTTCAAGGATAAGGTTCCTGCCACTCACCATCTTTGCCGCGACATTGATGTTGACGGTAAAAATCGGCGACATCTGGGATGGGTTTGACGGGCTCATTAACGGCACCATCCAGGTGTCCGAGGCGGTCGCTCAAACCGCCGAGGAAAGCGCTAAACCGGCGCCTGGGGACGGCCAGCCCGCAAACGGAGAAAAAACCGCCGAAGAGGCCGTCCCGGCGCCGTTGAAGGACGAACCCCAGGACCAAATGTCGAAGCTGATCACCGATGACCCGACGCTTCTGACGCAGGCGGAAATAGACCTTTTGCAACAACTGGCCGAACGCCGCCAGGTCCTGGAATTCCGGGAACAGGAACTTGAAATCCGAACCGGACTATTGGCGGCGGCGGAATCCCGGATCGACAAAAAGGTCGAGGAGCTCAAGGTATTGCGTGAAACCATCTCCGGTCTGATCAAGACCTTCGACGCGCAACAGGACGCAAAACTTTTGAGTCTGGTTAAAATTTACGAAAGCATGAAGCCCAAGGAGGCGGCGAGGATTTTCGAGGAACTTAATATGGATACCTTGCTCGAGGTCGCCGAGCGGATGAAGGAACGCAAACTGGCCCCCATCATGGCCAAAATGAACCCCGACAAGGCCCGTGAGATGACCGTCGAACTGGCGCGGCTTCGCCAATTGCCGACGGTAGGCGAACGAGTCGGAGGTTAAGAGGCGCAACCTCGGATTCGTAGCGGTTCCGATCCATTTCCGGCATGGGGATGTCATGCCGGCCCTGAGTGGGAGAAAGCCATGGCCATCGACATGAACCTGAAGGTGCTGATCGTTGATGATTACAAAACCATGCTCCGGATTCTGGCAAACCTGTTGCGGCAATTGAAATTCACCAACATTGAGGATGCCATGGACGGCACCGAAGCGCTTAGAAAGCTTCGGGTGGAAAATTTCGGTCTGGTGATATCCGACTGGAACATGGAACCGATGACGGGCATCGAGCTTCTGCGCGAGGTCCGCGCCGACGAGAAACTGAAGCACCTTCCTTTCATCATGATCACCGCGGAAAGCAAATCCGAAAACGTCATCGCGGCCAAGGAAGCGGGCGTTTCCAACTACATCGTCAAGCCGTTCAACGCCGAGACCCTCAAAGGAAAAATGATCAGCGTGCTTGGCGAATTTTAGGTCGTGACCGCGGTGATTTGGGCAAGCCGGATAAAGGCGGCGAACCCGATCAAGAAACGGAAAAGTTCGTATAGGGACGCATGAACGAATTCTTGAACCCAACCCAATCTGGGCATGATAGCCGTACGGGCACGGTCTATGTGTATCTGTCGCTGTTTTTTCTGATTCTCGCTTTTTTCATCGTACTGGTGGCCATTTCGACCATCGAAAAGACCAAATCCAAAGCCGTCATGAACAGCTTGACGTCCACCTTCACCACCTATCAACCCGAAGGCACCAAGCCTACCGATTTCACGGCCAAGGAAGGGGATGTCCTGGGCCGGCATGCGTTTCAGGAGGAAATCACCAAAATCTTCGCTACCACCCTTCAGGTGGCCAAGGTGGAAGTGGTGAAACCGGGCCGCCTGATGCGCGCCCAGATGCCCTCCAGCGCCATGTTTGAAAACAACGAAGCCCGGATCAAGCAGAACGCCCTGGCGTTTCTCGACCGCACCGTGGCCGCCCTGGGCGGACGGCCGCCGGGACTGCGTTTCGATTTGGAATTTATCATCGGCACGCCGACAACCGGGGACAGGGTCCTGCCGGTCGGCGAAAATTTGCCAATGGCCCGTGCCGGTGCCTTCGCCCGTGAAATGATTTCGCGGGGCGCGCCGCCGGACAGTGTCGCCATCGGTTTGGCCCCCGGCGATCCGGAAAAAATCACCTTGCGGTTCTACGTCCGCCGTCAGGACGACCCCTCGCTCGAATTGCCCGGGCGACCGCCGGCGGGACCGCGATAATCGGAGTTGGGTTGAAAGCGATGGACATCAATAATCCAATGACCAAAGGCGGGGTCCGGTCCGATGATCGGGGCTCCCGGATTTGGTTGATTACGTTTACCGACTTGGTTGCCTTGATGTTGACTTTTTTCGTCATGCTTTTCGCCATGTCCAGCGTCAAGGTCAGCGAATGGCAAAACGTCATCGATTCCCTGTCACAGACCCTGCGGCCGTCGGATGAACAGCCGGTGCCGGCGACGACATCGACTTTCAATATCGGCACCATTTTCCGCAAGCAGGCCATCAACCTCGATTATCTTTCGTCGGTCCTCAACGAGACGGTGAAAGGGCAACCCTTGCTGTCGGCGGGCCATATCCGGCGCCTGGAAGATCGTTTGATCATCTCCCTTCCGGGGGATTTGCTGTTCGAGGAAGGGGACGCGACGATGACCGACAGCGGCCGCCGGTCGCTGTTCGTGCTCGGCGGCGTTTTGCGGAACATCGGCAACCAGGTCGGCGTCAATGGTCATTCCGGCCCGGGCCTTCCCGCGGGCAGCGATTATTCCTCCAACTGGGAATTATCGATCGCCAGGGCGGCGGCCGTGGCCAATGCGCTCAAGCAATCGGGCTATACCGACGACATCATTGCCTATGGGTATGCCGACAGCCGTTCCGCCCAATTGCCGGAACTGCCCGAAGGGGTTGGCGGGGCCTTGGCCCGCCGGATCGAAATCGTCATTCGCCCGACGGCAGAGGATCTATGATGGCCGAGGGTTCCGTGACTGGCCGAAAATGGCGGCGATGGATCCCCTGGGCCCTGGCGGCGGGCTTTCTCGCCTTGCCGACGGCGGCGGCGTGGGCCGAACCGGTTCGGGTCCGGGCCGCCCTCCACGACGATTTCGGCCGCGTCGTCTTTAACTGGAGTTCACCCGTCAGCCATAAAACGACGCTCCGGGACGGGCGCCTGACGGTCCGGTTTGGTCGTCCCATGGAGGCGTCTTTCGGACGGGTCGCCCGTTCGCTCGGCAAATACATCGCCTCCGTGACTCCAGGCGACGACGGGCAAAGTGTCGTTTTTGATCTGAAAAGCGATTTCGACGCCTATAGTTATGATTCCGGCAGCGCCGTCATCGTCGAGTTCGCCGACAAGTCCCCGTCCGCGGCCGATAAACCCGAAGCGGAAAAGCCCGAAGCGGAAAAGAAAGCCGAAGCCAAGCCCGAAACCGTCGCCCCATCCGACCCCGAAACCGCTTCCGGGGTTTCCCCTGATTTGCCGGTTGTTCGGGCGCGCTCGGGCCGGCACCCCGATTTCACCCGTATCGTCTTCGATTGGCCTAGCAAGGTTCCGTATTCCTTCAAACAAGTTGGCGGTGTCGCCACGGTCACCTTCGAACGCGCCGCCAGGATCGACCTTGGACGGATAAGGTCGCGCCGGCTCCCCTATATCGGCGGCGTCCGGTCGCGGACCGGCGCCGATAGCGTCACCGTAACCCTTTCCGTGCCGGCAACGTCCAAGATCAACCATTTCCTGGCCGGATCGAAAGTGGTGCTGGACGTCCGCCGGCCCAGCGGTTCCGAGAACACGGTCCCGCTACCCCCACCCGCCGCCGAGGGCGAGGAAACGAAAGCGGCGAAAGCCGAAAGTGGGCCCGAAACTTCGCCAACGGCGGAAGACAAAAAGGAAACCAAGACCGCAAGGGAAACCCCATCTCCGGCTGCTAAGCCCGGGGCCGAAACCGCCGAAGCGGTGCCCTCAGCGGCACCCCAGGCGGCACCCCAGGCCCTGAAACCGCCCGCCGACAAGGCCGTTGCCGAAACGGCGGCGAGCCTTGTCGCTCCCGGGACCGCGCCCGGGGCCGCGCCAGGGGCCACTCCCGGGGCCCCTGGGCCCACTCAGGGCCGGGCGCGAAGTGAAACCGTGACAACGGAACGGAAAACCGCCGCCGAGGAAACGGCGGTAAAGCCGGCCCCGCCCGATCCCGGCCAACCGACCAAGTTGACGCCGGTCCGCCCGGCGCCGTCTTCCCCAGGCTTCCAGGCCGCCAAGGCACCGTCTCCCCAGGGCATCCTCAGCCCCGGCACGCCGCCGCCCTTGCCGCCGACGCCGGCCACGGTGACGGCGAACGCTTCCAGCGATGACGTTAACACGGTGACTCTCAGGTTCGATTGGGACGAACCCGTCGGCGCCGCCGTTTTCCGCCGCGCCGGGTTCCTTTGGGTGGCCTTCGACAGGCCCACCGCCATCGATATCGAGCAACTGCGCCGGGCGGGAGGGAATATCATCAAGGGCATTGAGCAGATGGGGACGCCCCAGGCGACGGTTCTGAGGATGGTGACGCTTGCCGGCATCAATCCCAGCCTGCGCCGGGACGGCCTGGCCTGGCTTCTCGATTTCCGCAAACAGCCCATCGAGGCGGTGACGTCGATACCGGTGAAGGCGCAACCGGAATCCCCCGTCGGTGCCCGGCTGTTCTTGCCGTTGCCGGAACCGGGTATGCCCATTGGCGTCACCGACCCGGAAGTCGGCGACAATTTCGTCATCGTGCCGGTGATTCCCCTCGGCCACGGTACGGGATTGGAATACATCTACCCGCAGGTACGGTTTTTGCCGACATCCCAAGGCATCGTCATCCAGCCGCGTAACGACGATATCCGGGTCCGGACGCTGCGCCAGGGCATCGAGATTTCGAGCACCGGCGAACTCCTTATTTCCGAGGTGACGGCGGAAGACGAAGCCAACCGCCAACGGGCGGCGATGAAGCCGCTGACCCGTATCCTGTCCCTGGATCGGTGGAAATTAAAGAACATCGACGCCTTCAGGGACCGTAAGTACGAACTTCTGGCCGTCATCAGCCAGGCCAAGGGGAACCAGCGCGAAGCGGCGCGGCTCGACCTGGCCCGGTTTTTCTTCGCCAACGGATTCCATGCCGAGGCCCTGGCCGTCCTCAAGGAGGTGACCCGGACCCGGGCCGAAATCGAACAGGACCCCGAATTCCTTATGCTCCGGGGCGGGGCCCAATACATGTTGGGCCGTTTGTCGGAGGCCTATGATGATTTCAACCATGAAGCGCTGAACGTCATCGATGAAGCCATCTTCTGGCGCGCCATCGTCCGTGCCGCCGCCGGCGATATGATCGATGCGGCCCCGGATCTGGCCCGGACCGGGCGGATCGTCCGGCCTTATCCGAAGGCCCTGAAAATCCCGTTGGGGACGATGGTAATCCGGACCGCCCTTGAAATCGGCGACCTCAGGCAAGCCCGCCATTTCCTCGAAATCCTGAGGTTGGATAAATTAACCGCGGCCGAAAAAAGTCAATTCGACTTCGAAGAAGGCCGGGTGATGGAACTGGCCGGCGATTTCGACGCCGCCGTCAGCAATTGGGAAAAAGTCATCAATGGCCATCACCGGCCTAGCCGCGCCAAGGCCATCGTCGCGCGTATGGAGTTGCTGTTGAAGCTGAACCGGATGACCCCCAAGGAAGCCATCGGGGACCTTGAGAAGCTCCGCTTCGCTTGGCGGGGAGACGAATTCGAATTCACCATGCTCAGGCGCTTGGGAACCCTTTATCTGGAAGTAGGAATGTACCGGCAGGGGCTGGACCGGCTGCGCAAGGCGGCGACCCATTACCGCACCCACGAAAAAGCCATACAGGTGACGCAGCAGATGTCCGACACCTTCACCGACCTATACCTCAACGACGGCGCCGACGCCCTGGCGCCGGTGACGGCGATCGCGCTTTACGACGAATTCAAGGAACTGACCCCGGCCGGGGTGCAGGGCGACGAGATGATCCGCAAGCTGGCCGACCGCCTGGTCGGGGTCGATCTCCTGGACCGGGCCGCGAAATTG
>JADFMB010000140.1 GCA_022564115.1 Pseudomonadota bacterium | reverse complement strand
AAAACCTTGTGCCGCCAATATTTCGACTGCGATCCCCTGGTCGTCGGCGAGGACGGCGTCGATTTGGGGCTCAAGATACTCATCGACCGGCCCGACGACGTCGGCGCCGACCGCTTGGTCAACGCCATCGCCGCCCATCAAAAATACGGCGGTCCATTGATCGTCGTCGATTTCGGCACCGCGACCACCTTCGATGTCATCGACGCGGACGGCAATTACGTCGGCGGCGTCATCGCGCCTGGGGTGAATTTGTCATTGGAGGCGCTGCACATGGCGGCGGCGCAACTGCCGCGCGTCGGCATCCAGCGGACGGAAAAGGTCATCGGCAAGAGCACCATCGAAGCCATGCAGTCGGGCATCTATTGGGGCTACGTTTCCATGATCGAGGGCCTGGTCAAGCGCCTCGGCGACGAACACGGGTCCGAGATGGAGGTCATCGCCACCGGCGGCCTGGCGGAATTGTTCACCGGCGCCACCGACTGCATCAACCATTCGGACCCGGACCTGATCCTGCACGGCCTTTTGGCCCTTTACCGTCAAAATTCATGAGCCCCGACCAAACCGGAGAATTGGTGTTCGTGGCCCTTGGCGGGGCCGGCGAAATCGGCATGAACCTCAACCTTTACGGCCTTGGGCCGGCCGGGGAAGAGACCTGGGTCATGGTCGATCTGGGCGTCACCTTCGGCGCCGGGCAGGAGCCGGGCGTCGACGTGATCCTGCCCGACCCCGGCTTCATTGTCGGACACCGGGACCGGTTGGCGGGGCTGGTGCTGACCCACGCCCACGAAGACCACCTGGGCGCGGTGCCGTATCTTTGGCAACGGCTTCAATGCCCTATCTATGCGACGCCGTTCACCATTTCGATCCTTAAACGCAAGCTCGCGGAAACCGGCTTCGCCGATCAGGTGGAGATCATCGAGGTGCCCCTGGGCGGGCGGTTCACGGTCGGGCCTTTCGACATGGAGCTGATAACCCTGACCCATTCGATCCCGGAACCCAACGCCATCGCCATCCGCACGCCGCTCGGCACCGTGCTTCACACCGGCGACTGGAAATTCGACCCCGACCCGGTGGTCGGCGACACCGCCGACGTGGAGGCGCTCAAACGGCTCGGCGACGAGGGAGTATTGGCGCTGGTCTGCGATTCGACCAACGTCTTCAACCCCGGCGAATCCGGATCCGAGGCCGATTTGCTTAAAAGCCTTACCGGCCTGATCGCGGACGCCGAAGGCCGGGTCGCCGTCGCCTGTTTCGCCTCTAATGTCGCGCGGCTGGAAACCATCGCCATGGCGGCCCAGGCCAACGGCCGCGACGTCGTTCTGGCGGGCCGGTCATTAGTGCGGATCAACGACGCGGCGCGGGAAAACGGTTACCTGGCCGACGTGCCCGCCTTCCTGGACGAAGAGGACGCCGGGCACCTGCCCGACGACAAGGCCGTGATCGTCTGTACCGGCAGCCAGGGAGAACCGCGCGCCGCCCTGTGGCGGATCGCCAACGAGGAACACTCGAACGTGACCCTGGGGAAGGGCGATCTGGTGATCTTCTCGTCGCGCATCATTCCCGGCAACGAAGCCTCCATCGCGCGGCTTCACAATCAACTGGTGCGGCGCGGCATCCGGGTCATCGACGCCACGGATCACTTCGTCCATGTTTCCGGACACCCGGCCCGGGACGAACTGGCCCGCATGTATCAATTGTCGAGGCCGAAACTGGCGGTTCCGGTCCATGGCGAACTCCGCCACCTGCGGGAACATGCCCGCCTGGCCCTGGAATGCCAGGTGCCGGCGGCCATCGCCGCCGAAAACGGCGCCATGATCCGCCTCGGGCCTGGGAAGCCGAAAATCACCGGCACCGTTCCCGTCGGCAGACTGGCGGCGGACGGCAACCGCCTGGTGCCCATGGACGGCGAATTGATCCGCGGCCGAACCCGCACCGTCTATAACGGCGCCGCCGTCGTCACCGTGGTCCTCGACGATTCCGGCGGATTGGCCGCCGAACCCGAACTTTCGGCCATCGCCCTGTTGGAGTCGGGCGAAGACTCTATCGCCGACGAGGCCAAGGAAGCGGCCCGGGCCGCCGTCGAGGGATTGAAGAAGAAGAAGAAGCGGGACGACGACGAAACCGTGCGCGAAGCCGTTCGTATTGCGGTCCGCCGCAGTTTCCGCAAGAGTCTGGACAAGAACCCGGTGATTACCGTGCATCTGTTCCGGGTTGGGAGTAAGGAAGGTCCATGATCGGAAAGCTCAATCACGTCGCCATTGCCGTGCCCGACTTAGGAGCAGCGGCGGCGCTCTACCGGGATACGCTCGGCGCCCGGGTTTCGGAAGCCGAGGCGCTGCCGGATCAAGGGGTGACGGTGGTGTTCGTGGACCTGGGCAATACCCGGATTGAGCTGATGACGCCCCTGGGCGAAGACTCCCCGATCGCCGGGTTCCTGGAAAAAAACCCTTCCGGGGGCATGCATCACGTCTGTTACGAGGTCGATGACATCCTCAAAGCCCGCGATACACTCAAAGACCAGGGCGTCCGTGTGCTCGGCGACGGCGAGCCGAAAACCGGGGCGCATGGCAAGCCGGTCCTGTTCCTGCATCCCAAGGACTTCGCCGGCACCCTGATCGAACTGGAACAGGCCTGAGGAACCCGCCATGTATTGGGCCACCGGTCTCGCCACTTACGTCATCATCTGGTGGCTGATCATGTTCATGGTTCTGCCGTGGGGGGTGCGGCGCATCGAACCCGAGGACCTGAGGGAAGGGGACGACCCCGGGGCGCCGGAAAATCCCCGCATGCTGATGAAGGTCGCCGTCACCACGGGGATCTCGGGCGTGGTCTTCGGGCTGGTTTACCTGGTCGTCATATCGGGCGTGATTTCGTTCAGGGTTTAGGTCATGAGTTGGTACTGCGAAGTCGCCAAGGGAAACCCGGTCCACGAGTCCTATCACGACAACGAATACGGCTTTCCGCTCACCGACGAACGCGCCTTGTTCGAACTGCAGTCGCTGGAACTGTTCCAGGCCGGGCTGTCATGGGAGATCGTGCTCAAGAAACGCCCGACCACGGTCAAGGCCTTCGACAACTTCGACGTCGATACGGTCGCCGCCTACAAGGCGAAGGACATCAAACGGCTGTTGAACGACCCCGGGATCATCCGCAACCGGCTCAAGGTCAATTCCATCATCGACAACGCGAACACGGTGATCGCGCTGCGTGACAGCCACGGCGGCTTCGCCGAATGGATCGCCGCCCACCATCCCTTGAACCGGGGCGAATGGACGAAGCTTTTCCGCCGGACCTTCAAGTTCATGGGCGGGGAAATCGTCAACGAATTCCTGATGTGCATCGGCTATCTGCCCGGCGCCCACCACCCGGACTGCCCGACCTACAAACGCATCGCCAAGACGAAGCCGCCCTGGTCGCGGGTCGACGCGGAAGTCTTTGCCGGGAAATAAGCGGAAAATAAAAGGCAAGACCGTTTCCGGTCCTGCCCTCCCCAGTTTTCAGTGGGTTTTTGACGTTTAAAAACCCTTATTATTGTTCTTAACCTCCCAAAACCTGGGCAACGAACAAACTCTGCCCAGTTCGTATTGTTACCGTGGACTCTAGGGGATTCAACTCCCTTCGTCACCAGGATTCTTATTCCCGCATAAGATGGTAAATTTGCCGGAATTGGGGTTAAAATCACCCATCCTGGTCCTCGATCCGTTAAGCCTTTTTAAAGCCCGAAAACGCTATCTTGGATAGCTGAAAAAGCCTCGGGAAAAGCCACGGAAAGGTCCGGCAAACCCATGCGGCAGGTGTTTATGACATCGGCGATCGCGGCCCTAGCGGTAATGTTCGCCGCCGCGACCGCCGTCGCCGAGGAAACCAAGATCACCATCACCAAGAAGGACTGCCGCCGGCTGGTCCGCCATACGGCGTCCGCCGGCGTCGCCTACAGGCCCGGCGTCGACGCCTACGGCCGCAAGGTGATTCCCGCCGACGCCGGGGGACGGAGGCCGCTGAAGCTGCCCGAAGTGTTCGAATTCAACATCGACGTCGATATCCGTAAATACCTGGGCGGTCCCGAGGACGACGCGGCCGCCGCATCCGCCGCCGTGATCGCCGCCGGCAAGGCGACGACCGCCGCGACCAGCGCCGCCACCGCCGCCACCGCCGCCGAAGCCGCCACCACGGCGGCGCAAACCATCTCCACCACCGCCACCGCCGATGCCGCCACCGCCGCCGCCGCCGCGACCACCGCCCGGGCCGCCGCAGACGCCTCGCCCTTCGACCAGACCCTGGATGCGACCGCCGATACCGCCGAAGCCGTCTCCGCGACCGCCGCCACGACCGCCGCCACGGCGGCTTCCGATGCCACCGCCATCGCCGCCGGCGCGGCCGGTGCCCGCGCCGCCGCGGACTCGGCCGATGCCGCGACCCTTGCCGCCGACAAGGCGTCTTTCGCCGAGACCGCGGCCACCGCCGCCAGCACCACGGCGTCCCTGGCATCGGCGGCGGCCGGAACCGACGCCACCAAGGCGGCGCTCGCCACCTCGGCCACGTCTGCCTCGACAGCGGCCACCAGCGCCGCCACCAGCGCCAGCGATTCCGCAACCGCCAACACGGCGCTGATCGCCGCCAACCGCAAGGCGCAAAAATTCACCGGCCTCAACATGACCGTCGGCAAGGTGCGCTATAACATCAAGACCGGGACCCTGACCTTCAACGGCCAATCGCTCACCGACCCCGACCAGGACGCCCTGGCAGTGGCCTGCCGTTCGATCCTCAAAGGCGGGAAATAACCCGGCCATGGACAAGGCCCAAGCCATTCCCTAAATTCTCCCTCACTCCATACTCTTTTTTGGCGCGCCCCTTTCGGGCCGCCGACGTTAGGGTTTCCGGCCATGCGCTTGTCCCAATATTTCCTGCCGACGTTGAAGGAAACGCCGTCCGAGGCGCAGATCGTCTCGCACCGGCTGATGCTGCGCGCCGGCATGATCCGCCAGTCCTCGGCCGGCATCTATTCGTGGCTGCCGCTGGGATTCCGGGTGATGAAGAAGATCGAGCAGATCGTCCGCGAGGAGCAGAACGCCATCGGCGTCCATGAAATGCTGATGCCGACCATCCAGCCGGCCGATTTGTGGCGCCAAAGCGGGCGCTATGACTCCTATGGGCCTGAAATGCTCCGCATCACCGACCGCCACGACCGCGACATGCTCTACGGCCCCACCAACGAGGAACAGATCACCGAAATCTTCCGCGACGCGGTCAAGAGCTACCGCGACCTGCCGCAGCACCTCTATCACATCCAGTGGAAGTTCCGCGACGAGGTCAGGCCGCGTTTCGGCGTCATGCGCGGGCGCGAATTCCTGATGAAGGACGCCTATTCCTTCGACCTCGATTTCGAGGCCGCCAAGACCACCTACAACAAGCAGTTCGTCGCCTATCTCAAGACCTTCAAGCGTATGGGCCTGACCGCCATCCCCATGCAGGCCGAAAGCGGCCCCATCGGCGGCGACATGAGCCACGAGTTCGTCATCCTGGCCGTCACCGGCGAAAGCGAGATCGCCTGTCACAGGGATTTTCTCGACAACGACTGGTTGGACAACATTGACTTGGAAGGTGACCTGCAAGTCGTCGTAAATGCTTTCACGGATAAATACGCCGCCACCGACGAGCGCCGCGACCCGGAAATCGAAAAAACCCTCGGCGACGATCTCGTCGTCGCCAGGGGCATCGAGGTCGGCCACATCTTCTATTTCGGCAAGAAATATTCCGAAACCATGGGCGCCGTCGTCACCGGCCCCAACGGCGAGGACGTGACCGTCGAAATGGGGTCGTACGGGATCGGCGTGTCGCGCCTGGTCGGCGGCATCATCGAGGCCAGCCACGACGATGACGGCATCATCTGGCCGCAATCCGTGGCCCCGTTCCAGGCCGGGCTGATCAACCTGAAGCCGGGGGATTCCGCCTGCGACGAAGCCTGCGAGGCGCTTTACCAAAAACTCATCGATGCCGGCGTCGACGTGCTGATGGACGACCGCGACGCGCGCGCCGGCGCCAAGTTCGCCGACATGGACCTGATCGGCCTGCCGTGGCAGGTGGTGGTCGGGCCGAAGGGCCTGAAGGACGGTATCGTCGAGGTCAAGAACCGGGCGACCGGCGAACGCCAGGAAGTGACCCCCGAAGACGCCGTCAAAAAGCTGGCGGGCTGAGAGAGAGTAACCGGGTTTTGTTTTCCTTCTTCGAATGGATGGTGGCCATGCGCTACCTCAGGGCGCGGCGCCAGGAAGGGTTCATTTCGGTGATCGCCTGGTTCTCGCTGACCGGAATCGCGCTCGGTGTGGCGACGCTGATTATCGTCATGGCGGTGATGAACGGCTTCCGCCAGGAACTGTTGACCCGCATCCTCGGCATCAACGGCCATCTGAGCGTCTACGGGCAAACCAACCAGATCGCCGCCTTCGACTCCATGGCCGAAAAACTGCGCGCCGTCGAAGGCGTCAAAATCGTCTCGCCGATGGTCGAGGGCCAGGTCATGGCGACCGCCAACGGCGTCGCCCAGGGGGCGGTGGTGCGCGGTTTCCGGCCCCGGGACCTGAGCCGCCGCAAGATCATCGCCGACAATATCCAGGCCGGTTCCTTCGCCGAATTCAAGGGCAAGAACGCCGTCATCATCGGCGCCCGGATGGCGACCAAGATGGGGCTGGCGATCGGCGATAGGATCACCCTGATCTCGCCCAAGGGCAACGCCACCGCGTTTGGCACCGTGCCCCGGATGAAGGCCTATCGTGTCGTCGCCACCTTTCAGATCGGCATGTACGAATACGATTCCAATTTCGTCTTCATGCCGCTGTCGGCGGCCCAGATCTATTTCAAGCTGCCGGGCGCGGTTTCCAACCTCGAAGTCTTCATCGGCGACCCCGACAACGCGTCCGTCGTCGCCGGGCGCATCAACAAGGTCTTGAAGGGCCAGGTCCGCATCCATGACTGGCAGCGCGTCAACGCCAGCTTTTTCAACGCCATCCAGGTCGAACGCAACGTCATGTTCCTGATCCTGACGCTGATCATCGTGGTCGCCGCCTTCAACATCATTTCCAGCATGATCATGCTGGTCAAGGACAAGGGCAAGGACATCGCCA
>JADFMB010000139.1 GCA_022564115.1 Pseudomonadota bacterium | reverse complement strand
GGGTGGCGATCACGTCGGGCGGGCTGGAGCCGGTCGCCGACAAGGGCGGCGGCAATCATTCGCCGTTCGCCAAGGCGTTCCTCGACGCGCTCAATGACAACCGCTCGATCATGGACGGCACGCAGTTGTTCTCCAAGATGCGCCGACCGGTTATGCTCGCCACCCAGCAGACGCCGCAGTATTCCGACGTCCGCAACGCCGGCCACGACGGCGGAGACTTCCTGTTCGTGCGCAGGAAGTAGGGAATGGCAACCGCTGGTTTTCCGTGCCTCCTTACAGCCCTTGTTCTTGCACCTGAAGCCGGATAAAAAACGCTTTGGTATCCATCGAGGAACGGCCTTCTCATGCGCGCGGAAATCGAATCGCTCACCTCGGAAATAAAGCAGTCGATGCAACTGCTGAGGAGGCACCTTTGACTACGACACCGCGCGGAGCCGCCTCGACGACCTGAACGTCCGGGCCGAAGACCCCGATCTGTGGAACAATACCGAAGACGCGCAAGCCGTGATGCGCGAGCGCACGCGCCTGGAAACGAGCCTGGACGAGATCGATTCCTTCGAGCGCCAGTTGGCCGACAACCTGGAACTCCTGGAAATGGCCGAGGCCGAGGACGACGCCGAGGTCGCCGGCGAGGCCGAGGCCGCCTTGAAGAAGCTCCGGGCGCGGGCCGCTAGGGCGGAATTGCAGACCTTGTTGTCGGGCGAGGCCGACGCCAACGACTGTTACCTGGAAGTCCACGCCGGGGCCGGCGGCACCGAGGCCCAGGACTGGGCCGAGATGCTGTTGCGCATGTATTCGCGCTGGGCCGAGGCGCACGGGCACAAGGTCGAATGGCTGGAGGAAAGCGCCGGCGAAGAAGCGGGGCTGAAATCGGCGACGGTCAAGATCATCGGCCGCAACGCCTATGGCTGGCTGAAGACCGAAAGCGGCGTCCACCGGCTGGTCCGCATCTCGCCTTTCGATTCATCCTCTAGGCGCCACACCTCGTTCGCCTCGACCTGGGTCTATCCGGTCATCGACGACGAAATCGAGATCGAGATCGAGGACAAGGACCTGCGCGTCGATACCTACCGGGCGTCCGGCGCCGGCGGCCAGCACGTGAATAAGACCGACAGCGCCATCCGCCTCACCCACGAACCGTCGGGCATCGTCGTCCAGTGCCAGAGCAGCCGCTCTCAGCACAAGAACCGGGCCACCGCCATGAGCATGCTGAAGGCGCGGCTTTACGAACTGGAACTGCAAAAACGCGAGGAGGAAACCCAGGCCGGCCGCGGGGCGAAGACGGACATCGGCTGGGGGCACCAGATCCGGTCCTACGTCATGCAGCCCTATCAGATGGTCAAGGACACCCGCACCGAGGTCGAGACCTCGAACGTCCAGGGCGTGCTGGACGGCGACCTGGACGATTTCATGGCCGCGGCGCTGGCCGCCCGGGTGGAGGAAAAGGGCCCGGAATCCGAATAGGGCGGCCCGGGCGTTTCATTACTGAAGCACGAATTCCTTGAAGTAGATGGCTTCGATCCGCGACGGCGCGATCAGGTTGTTGATGATTTTGGTGGTGTCGAAGCGCAGCCTTTCCTCGCCCTTCTTGCCGACCAGCTCGCTGCGTTCGCGGTCGCGGAGGTACGACCGCACGGCGTCCGTAATCCGCAGCTCCATGGCCTGAACGCGCTTCAGGTCCTTGTCTCTCATCTGGATGACGAACGTGGTGCGCAACAGCGCAGAGCGGCACCTGCCGGTTTTCAGGTCGGCCTTGATTTGCGGGAATTCATGCAGCACCGGCTCCCCCAAATCGATGACCGCGATCAGGGTCGGCCCCTTGGCGCCGAGCAGGGAATCGAAAAGGCCGGCGAAATAGGCGCCGCCGCCGCCCAGGATCACCACCAGCCCGGCGGCGGCGATGATAATGAGTTTTTTCTTGCCGCCTTTCTTGCCCTCCCCGGAATCTTCTTCGGCCTTTTCTTCCCCGGCCTCTTCATCACCGGCCTCGGTGTCTTCCTCTTCTCCGGCCCCTTCCTCTTTTGCCTCTTCGGGGGCATCGTCGTCTTGATCGTCGCTCATGGGAGTCCTCCAGCTCAATTCGTTGGAGGGAAAGGTAACGCAGTTTGGGGGGTGGGCCTACGCCTTTACCGCCGCCAGGACCTCGTCGGCGTGGCCCTTGACCTTGACCTTGCGCCAGACCTCGCGGACGACGCCCTTTTCGTCGATCAGGAAGGTGGCCCGCTCGATGCCCATATAGCTGAGGCCAAAAAGCTTCTTCCGTACCCACACCCCGTAGGCGTCGCAAAGGACGCCGTCGGTATCGGAAACCAAGGTAAAGGGCAGGCCGTTCCTGGTCTTGAAATTGTCGTGGCGCTTGACGCTGTCCTTCGACGCGCCAATGACGGTGGCGCCGGCTTTTTCGAAATCCTTGATGCGGTCGCGGAAATCCTTGGCTTCGACCGTGCAGCCGGGCGTCGAATCCTTGGGGTAGAAATAAAGCACCACCTTCCTGCCTTTCAGGTCGCTCAATTTCAGCCTTCCCTCCCCATCGGTGGGCAGATCGAAGCCGGGGGCCTTGTCGCCGGGGTTGACGGTCATCGGTTGTTCTCCTTTTCGCTTTTGCTGGCCGGGGTCTCGATGATGTCCTTGAAAATGGCGTAAACCGCGTCCGCGGTGGCGCGAATTTTATCCTCCAGGGCGGCGAAATCGGCGGCGCCGCCGACCCGGACCAGGTCTTCCTTCAAGGCGCTCGGTATTTCCTCGACCCGCTCTTCGGTGATTTCGCCTTCGATGGTCAGCGCCAGCAGCCCTTGCAGGCCCTGCCACAGGCCCGAGGCGTCGATCAGGCGGGCGCCGGAGTCCCGGTCCAGGAACCCGGCGTCCATGAGGGCGGCCAGGGTTTCCCGGGTGTCGCGACCGAGGATTTCCGGGTCGGCGTGGGCGTGCCGCAGGGTCAGATATTGGGCGATGAACTCGATATCGACGATGCCGCCGCGCAGGTTCTTCAGCGCCCACGGGGAGGTCGAGCCGTGTTCCGTATTCAGGCGCCGGCGCATGTCGGCGACGTCGCGGAGCAGCCCGCCGGGGTCGCGGGCAACGCCGAGGACGTCCCGGATCGCTTCGTCGATGCGCCGGCGCAGGTCGTCGGGGCCCAGCAACGCCCGCGCCCGGGTCAATGCCATCCGCTCCCACGTCCAAGCGGCGGACGAATGGTATTGGATGAACCCTTCGAGGGTCGACGCGATGGGGCCCTTGGTGCCCGACGGGCGCAGGCGCATGTCGACCTCGTACAGCAGCCCCTCGGCGGTCGGCGCCGTCAACCCGTTGATCAGCCGCTGGCTCAAGCGGGCGAAATACCGCTGGCCGCCGAGCGGCTTGCCGCCGTCCGACTTCGCCTCGATATCGCCATCGGGGATGGCATAGATGAATATCAGATCCAGGTCGGACGACGCGGTCATTTCGCGGCTGCCCAGCTTGCCCAGCGCCAGCACCGCCATGCCGGCGCCTTCAATTCGGCCATGGGCGCGGGCGAATTCCTCTTCGACCACCGGATACAGGCCCGAAAGCGCCGCCTCGGCGATGTTGGAAAAGGCGCGCCCCGATCGGCCGGGGTCGATGGCGCCGCGCAGGCATTGGACGCCGATTTGAAAGCGGCGGTCGGCGTTCCAGCGGCGGCTGACGTCCAGCGCCTGTTCGAAATGGTCGGTCCGCGAAAGCAGGTCCTTGAGCTCCGATAGCAGGGCCTGGGGGTCCGGCGGAGGGTCGAAAAAGTCCGGCATCAGCACGCTGTCCAGGATCGCCGGGCGCCGGCTCAGGTGCAGGGCCAGCCGCGGCGCCTTGCCCATGATCTCGGCGACCAGGTCGAGAAGCCGCGGGTTGGAATGGAACATCGAGAAAAGCTGCACCCCCGAGGGCAGGCCGGACAAAAACACATCGAAACGCAAAAACGCCACATCGGGGGCGGGGGTGGCGGCGAAGGCCTTCAGCAGCACCGGCATCAGTTCGGTCAGGATTTCCCTGGCCCGGGTGCTCCGGGTCGCCCGGACCCGCCCGTGGTGCCAGCCGCGCACGGCGGCGTCGACCTTTTCCGGGTTGGCGTAGCCGAGCCCTTCGATGGTGGCGAGCGTCTCCGGGTCCGGATCGCCGCCGGTGAACACCAGGCTGCCGGCGCCGTCGAAATCCTCACCGGCGCTCAACGCCGGCGCATCGTCGAACAATTTATCGTAATGGTCCCGGACGGCGGTCAGATGCCGTGTCAGTTCGGCGGTGAAATCATCCGCCCCGGGAAAGCCCAGGAACACGGCGACCTTCTCCATCTCCGCCGCCGCCCGGGGCAGGGTCTGGGTCTGTTCGTCGTTGATCATCTGCAGGCGGTGTTCGACCCGGCGCAGGAATTCATAGGCCCGGATCAGGTCCTGGGTGACCTTTTCCTCGCAATGGCCGCTGGCGGCGAGGGTGGCCAGGGCCTCGCAGGTCGCCGGCGAGCGCACGCCGGCGTCACGGCCGCCCCAGATCAATTGCTGGGTCTGGGCGAAAAACTCGATTTCGCGGATGCCGCCGCGGCCGAGCTTGATGTTGTGTCCGGCCACCGCGATATCGCCGCCGCCCCGGTGGGCCTGGATCTGGCGCTTGATGGAATGGATATCCTGGATGGCGGCGAAATCCAGGTTCTTGCGCCAGATATAAGGGGTCAACTGCTTGAGGAAGGCCTCGCCGGCCTTGAGGTCGCCGGCCGCCGGCCGGGCCTTGATCATCGCCGCGCGCTCCCAGTTCTGGCCCAGGGTTTCGTAATAGGTTTCCGCCGCCAGCACCGGTATGGCCACCGGCATGACGCCGGGGTCGGGACGCAGCCTCAGGTCGGTGCGGAAGACGTAGCCGTCGGCGGTGCGTTCCTCCATCAGGCGCACCAGGCCGCGGGTCAGGTGGACGAAATGGTTCTGCAGGGCGTCCGGGTCGTCGGTGTCGATTTTTTCCGGATCGAAGAGGACGATGAGGTCGATGTCGCTTGAGTAATTTAGCTCCCGGGCGCCCAATTTGCCCATGGCGAGGATGACCAGCCCCGAATCCCGTTCCGGGTCATCGGCGTGTTTGAGCCGCAACGCGCCCCGCCCGGCGGCCTCGCGCAGCACATGGGCGGCGGCGAGGCCGAGGGCGGTGTCGGCGAAATCGGACAGGGCGCCGGTGATTTTCTCCAGCGTCCAGGTCCCGGCGATGTCGGCGATGGCCACCGTCAACGCCATTTCCCGCTTGGCGGTCCTGAGCGTCCGGGCAAGGGCCTCGGCGTTCCCGGGGTTCCGCCGGATTCGCTTCAGGCGGCCGATGATGTCGCCAAAGGCGTCGTCCGGCCCGGCGCTCATCAGCCGGCGGGCGAAGGCCGAATCCTTGAGGATCGAAGCCGTCAGGAAGGGGCTGTTGCCGAACACCGATTCCAAAAGCCGCCGGCCGACCGGGTCGTTGGCCGCCTCGGCGGCGAAGTCCTCCAGGCTCTTGCCGCCGGCCGCTTCGCCATCCCCGGAAGCCGCTTCCATCCAGCGCTCCAGGCCCAGCGCCGCCTGCTCGGGCGAAGCCGGGGCCGGAAGCGCGCATTTACTGTTTAGAAAGCCGAAATGGTGCATAATGAAGCGGCTCCGAACATTCAGAGACTGCGGGAACCGGTGGGTTCGGTCAAGACGGGGGGGATCGGCTTTCAAGGCCGGGTATCATGTGCGGCCTGCCGCCGGGAGGGGGTGGCGAGGCTCGGAAAGGTGAATTTTTGATCAGGCGTACGTTCCGGGGAATCGTCCAGTTGTTGGGGGGGCTTGGCGCCGGCTTGGTCGTCATCCTGATGGTGGTGGCGTGGCAGTTGTCGTCCGGGCCGATTTCCCTTGCCTTCCTGACGCCTTATATCGAGAACGCCGTCAACGCCGGACAGCCGAATTTCAAACTGACCTTGAAGGATACCATCCTGACCTGGGCGGGATGGGAGCGGACCCTCGATATCCGGGTTCTCGACGTCAGGGTCATGCGCAAGGACGGATCCCTGGTCGGCCATATCCCCGAAGTGTCGTTTTCGGTCAGCGGCCAGGCCCTTCTCGGCGGCCAACTGGCGCCCAAGAGTGTCGAGCTGTTCGGCCCCCGGTTGCGGGTGCGCCGCGAATACGGCGGCGGTATCGACGTCGGTTTCATGGACGCCGAGGCGCCGGCGTCGGATTTCACCGAGCGGCTTTTGAGCCAGCTTCTCTCGGCTCCGGTTCCCGGCAACGCCATGAGCTACCTCAGCCGTCTCGAAATCGTCAATGCCGAGGTGACCCTGGACGACCAGTTGCTGGGCAGGACCTGGGTCACGCCCTCGGCCAACGTCAGTCTTTTGCGCGACGCCTCCGGGATCAGGGGTTCCGTCAACCTGGACATCGACGTCAATGGCCGGCAGACGGAAATTTCCATTTCCGGGGTTTATCAGACGGCGCTGAAGCGGTTCGACCTGGTCGCCGATTTCAGCGAGGTTTCGCCGGTCGCCTTTTCCTCGATGTATTACGAGCTCGGACCCCTTCGTGCTTTCGCGCTGCCGCTGAAAGGCATGGTGACGGCGGGGGTGACCCTGGATGGCCAAGTCGAATGGGTGGGCTTCGACCTGGTCGGCGGGCGCGGGGTGTTGAACCTCCCCGGTCCGGTCGAGCAATCCCTGGCCGTGGACCGGGTGGTGCTGAAGGGCCGTTACGATGGCGCCGAAGACATGCTCGACATCGAGGAACTGACCCTCGACCTCGGTCCCCAGGGGCGCTTCATCCTGCCGGCCGCCGCCGGCCACCCGATGCCGCTCCGCTCGGCCACCCTCAAAGGCCGGTTCCTGGGAAAGACGCAGCGCCTGGAAATTTCCCAGGCCAGCGCCGACCTGCATGGCCCGACGGTCAGGTTGAGCGCCGTGGTTGACGGACTGCCGGGATTCAAGGGGGGAGGCGGCGGAACCGGCATATCCGTTGACCTCAAGGGGTCGGTCCATGACGTTCCCGTCGATCAGCTCGGAAAATACTGGCCGGCGGCGTGGGGGACGTCGGCCCACCGCTGGATCGTGCCTCATCTTTCCGACGGCATCCTCCACCAAGCGCGGGCCGAGGTCCGGCTGTGGTCGGGGGAGAAGGGCGGCTTCGAACTGGTGTCGTTGAACGGCGACATGAAGGTCAGCGGCGTCACC
>JADFMB010000138.1 GCA_022564115.1 Pseudomonadota bacterium | reverse complement strand
GCTGCTGGTCGACGACGTGCTGACCACCGGGGCCACGGCATCCGCCTGCGCGCGGGTGCTATTGCGCGGCGGCGCCGGGGCCGTCGACGTGCTGACCTTGACCCGGGTCGTGCGCCCGGCCTTTTAAGCCCCGGCTTTTAAACCCCCGGCTTTTAAACCAAAGTCTTAACCCCTATATAACCCCGGAACCGTTCCCAACGCCGCTCCCGAGGAGCCCCCGCGTGGCCGAAATCGAGATCTACACGTCGCCCTGGTGCCCGTTCTGCATCGCCGCCAAGAGGCTGCTGGACAAGAAGGGCTTGGCCTATAACGAAATCGACGTGACCATTAAGTCCGGCGCCCGCCGGGAAATGATCGAGCGCGCCGGCGGCAACAGGAAGGTCCCGCAAATCTTCGTCGACGGCGAATACATCGGCGATTGCGATGACATCATGGCGCTGGAGGCCGAAGGCGAACTCGACGCCCGGCTCGGGCTCGGGGGCTAGGAGGGAAGCCGGGAGGGATGAGCCAGCCTTTCACCGTCGCCTGCGTGCAGACGACCTCGGGCACCGAGGTGGCGCCAAACATCGACGCCGCCTCGGCCCTGGTCCGCGCCGCCGCCGCCGGCGGCGCCGATTTCGTGCTGCTGCCCGAAACGGTCAACATCATGGAGCCCAGGAACAAGCGGCTGTTCGAAAAGATCGCGCCGGAAGAGGACGACGAATGCCTGAAGGCGTTCCGCGCCCTGGCCCAAGAGACAAAAATCTGGCTGTTGGCCGGGTCGCTGGTGGTCGAGGACTCCGCCCCGGCGCCCGAAGGCGGGAGGGCCAAGGCCGTCAACCGCTCCTTCCTCATCGATCCCGAGGGCGACATCACCGCGCGTTACGACAAGATCCACATGTTCGACGTCGATCTCGGCGACGGCGAAACGTACCGGGAATCGAAGACCTACGAGCCGGGGACGAAGGCCGTCGTCGCCGACCTGCCGTGGGGACGGCTGGGGATGACGGTGTGTTATGACCTCCGCTTCCCGCGCCTGTACCGGGTCCTGGCCCAGGGAGACAAGAACAGGCCGGGGGCCGATTTCCTGTCCATTCCCTCGGCCTTTACCCGCCCCACCGGGGTCGCCCACTGGCACGTCCTGATGCGCGCCCGGGCAATCGAGAACGGCTGCTTCGTCTTCGCCCCGGCGCAATGCGGCGAGCATGAAGGCGGGCGCAAGACCTACGGCCATTCGCTGATTATCGACCCCTGGGGCGAGGTGCTGGCCGACGGCGGCTTCGATGCCGGGTTCGTCAGCGCCGAGATCGACCCGGCCAAGATCGCCGAGGCGCGGGCGAAAATCCCGTCCCTCGAACACGACCGGGACTTCGAATAAGAAATTTCCCCCGTTTCGAACGCCGGCGCCCGGTTGTAATGTCGGCTTCAAACACGTCTTTTCCGCACACCATGATCCGGCTCACGTCATAGCGGTTTCTCGCCGTCTGATCGGGTGCTCGTCATCGTCGCTTGCGCTTGCGCTTACGTTTTGATTTCGTCTTTCGCATCTTCCGGTCCCAAATCCCAAGCCCAACCATGCCAAGGACGACAACAATGACTATCGGCAGAACTACGCCGATCGAGCCACCGCCCCTTAAGGTGTCATGGTAAGCAAAAGCCGACGAGGCGACAAAGGTTACAGTGGCGATGATGGTGGCGGCGAATACGGAAAATTTCATCATAGGGGAGGGAGCGCCCTCGACAACGCCTCTTCCGGACCGAGGATGGTCTGCGGTCCGTCCTCCTCGAATTCCGAATCTTCTATCCGCGTACAGGTCGCGAGCCATGAATAAAGCCAGGGCATCCTCGGAACTTCCGCCCCCGGGGGTTTCTCCGCACCGATTCGGAATTGCGATGTCGCCAACTCGCGGGCCTTGTCTTCATCAGCCGCCCGCACGGTCAAATGGCCTGCGTACGTGCTCGCCCGCCAGTGGTGATCGTCCGGATTGATCGGCTCAAGCCTCCAGATCGGCATGTTAGTTCTCCTTCCGGAGCGCCCGCTGACGGTACACCGCTCGCCGGCAAAGAAAAACCCCGCCATGAGGCGGGGCGAAGTTTCTCCTGGAAAGGCGGTTCAGGCGCCTGCAAGGTGCCGAGCGCCCTCGATGGTGACTCATAATCGACCGTCGTGGTCGGACTCAATCTTTGGACGACTGGCTGGCTTCGGTCGCCTTGCGGGGCAGCAAGCATGAGGGATGAAACGGAAACCCGAAATCCGCTAATCCGGCGCCACCGGATGCGGCCCGGGCTCGCCGTCGTCACGGTCGCTGGCGTCCAAGTCGTTGACGGCGCAGATGCGCTGCTTGACGCCGGGGATTTCCGCCGTCTCGTCGAGTCCGTGCTCATAGGCGACGATCTGAAGGCGGCCCCCGAGCAGGTCCAGGAGCTCGCCGCATCTAAGCAGGTGGTCGGGATTGCGCGGGCGCTGGAAGAGTTCGTTGCCGCTGGCGAAGGTCTCGTAGATCAGCACCCCGCCGGGGGCCAGGGCGGCGACGATTTCCTCCACCAGTGGCCGGTGCAGGTAATTGACGACGACGATGCCGGCAAACGTCCGTCCCGCCAAAGGCCCGCCCGGGGCAAAAACGGAGGTCCCGGTTTCCAGGTCGGCCTCGATGATTTCGGCCCTGGGCTCGCCGGCCAGGTCGGCGAGGGGGGCGATGTCCCGGTCGACCAGCACCACCGAAAAGCCGAGGCCCAAAAGATAGCGCCCGTGGCGCCCGCCGCCGGCGGCCAGATCCAGCACCGCGCCCCTCTTATCGTCCCCGTTGATGCCCCCGTTTTCGTCGCCGGGGGGAATCAACGGCGCGAACCGCCTGACCCAGGGCGAGGGCTCGGTGATGCGGAGATGGCGGCTCCGGAGGTCCGGCTGGTGAGTATTTTGCATTTGTTAACCGTTTTAGGCTATGTCTTTCGTCAATAATAACAGTACAATATAAATCGTTAACTTTCCCGGTAAGGATTCCTGTTTACCATGATTCTGTATCAGTTGCTTTGCCACAAGGGCCATGATTTCGAGGCTTGGTTCCGCGACGGCGCCACCTACGACCAACAGGTGATGGCCGGCGACGTGGCGTGCCCGTTTTGCGGCACCTCGGTGGTGACCAAGGCGCCGATGGCGCCGCATGTCGCCACCGGGCGCGGCGAGGGCCGGAAACGGGGCGCCGCCGAGGAACGGGCGCAGCAGGTGGCGGAGAAGATCCTCGAAGCCGTCGACGGGATCAGCCGCAAGGTCGAGGAAAACTGCGAATACGTCGGCGACGAGTTCGCCGAGGAAGCCAAGCGCATCCACTACGGCGAGTCCGAAGAGCGGGGAATCTATGGCGAAGCCACCGACGAGGAGGCGGAAGAACTGGACGACGAAAGCATCGAGTATATCCGGTTTCCGTTCATCCGCCGCCGCGACGACTGACCCCCGGCCGGCGCGGTGACGGCGAAACCCGCCTTGAGGCGGGTTTTTTTATGGCGTTGAGGGAATTTGCACTCCGGGCACCCTGGACGCTCCGGGCCATGGCACGGTTATTCGTCCAGTTTCACGTCCAGGGTTTCGGGGCTGTCCGGGTCCGGCGTTGTCGTATAGCTGTGATCGGGTTCGCCGCCGTGATCGTGGCCGTGGTGATCTTCCTTGTCTTTGTTCTTGGCGCCGCCCTCGCCGCCTTCGGCCGGCGGCAGAATTTCGTCCAGGACGTCGTCTGCCTCGCCGTCGACGAGCAGGGCCAAGGCGCCTTCGCCACCTTCACCTTCACCTTCGCCACCTTCACCTTTGCCGTCTTTCCCGTGTTTGCCTTTTGACTTGCCGGGATTGTCGTCGTCGAAACCATCTTCCTCGTTGCCGTGGCCCTTGTCGTGATCCTCTTCTTCCGGTTCGGGCTCCGGCTCGGGCTCGGGAGTTGGCTCGGGCTCGGGAGTTGGCTCGGGCTCGGGCTCGGGTTCAGGTTCGGGCTCGGGTTCCGGCTCAGGCTCGGGAGTCGGCTCCGGCTCGGATTTCGGGACTGGCTCGGGGGTCGGCTCGGGTTCCGGCTCCGGTTCGGATGCGGCGACCGGTTCATCCCTTCGTTCCCTGGTCCCGGCGGAAGTGGTCGTCGACGCGGTCGTTTTGGCAATCGTCGCCGCTTCGGGCTCGATGGCGACGACTTCGATATTCACCGGGTCAACGACTTCGGCATCCTCACTCACGGTGATAACGACGGCCTCGGTGGCGTCGGGCTCTTCCTCTTCCTCTGCTTCCTCGCCGGCGGCGGTTTCGAACTCTTCCAGCTCCTCGGCCGGGGCCTGTTCCAGCTCTTCGATTTCCTCGTCCAGGACCTTGACGACATCGGCGTAATCGTTGGCGTTCAGCCCCTCGGTCGGAAGCAGGGCCAGGGACGGACCGAACCGCCTGACGACGTCCGTCATTTCGGCAACGGTGACCTCGGACATGGAACCGTCCCGTTGCATGACGGTGACGGTCTGGAAGGCTTGGTTCATGACCGCCACGCCGGCCCCGTTGTCGACGACGACTTCGCCGATATAGCCGTCGGCCTCTTCCATCAGCGACACGTTGGTTACGCCGTCTTCCTTGACTTCCACACCCAATTGGGTGCCGCGGATGCCGATCGTCGCCACCGGCGTATTAATCGCCATGGCATCGGGATCGGTCTTGGCGACCAAGCCGGAGACGAACGTAAACAATCCTTGGGAAACATTGAAGGCGATCGTGCCCTCCTGGGTGGAAGGATCGTAAATCATTTCATCGAGGGTGATCCGGCCATCGGCCGCCATCGAGAACGTCGTCTGGTCGGCCAACGTGACGCCGAGGGAACCGTTGCCGGTGGCGATCTCGTCGCCCTGAAACACCGGATCGCCGACCGCCAAACGATCCTGAGTGCCGTCGGCGCGGGTGACGGTGACCTCGCCTTCGAGGGTTTCCACCTTGCCGATTGCTTCCGCCATGCTGTCCTCCGAAACGCCCCGATCCAGAAGCGTTCTTTCCGTCCGGCCGTTGGATATAGGGCCATTGGATATAGGAATTGCGCGGTTTACGGCCCGCGGCTTTCCGACCTTTAGTATAGTCCAAATTGTATAGTCCAAAAAGAATATGGGGGAAGTGACCCCCATCACAGGGCTCCCGTTTGCGTCCGGGCGGGCCTATGACCGGGTTTCCGCCGATCCCATCAATTCTTGACCGCGAACGCCAGGTAATTGACGGCGAGGTCGCCGGAAAGCCGCCATTGGTCGCCGATCGGGTCGTAGGACATGCCCTTGAGATCGGTAATATCGACGCCGCCGGACCTCAGGCCCGCCGCCATCTCCGACGGGCGCACGAACTTGCGCCAGTCGTGAGTGCCCCGGGGCAGCCACCGGAGCACGTATTCGGCGCCGATCTTGGCCAGCGCCAGCGCCTTGAGGGTGCGGTTGAGGGTCGACAGCACCATGGCGCCGCCGGGTTTGACCAGCCCCGCCGAGGCCGCCAGGAAGGCCCCAAAATCGGCCACGTGTTCGACCACCTCCATGTTGAGGACGAGGTCGAAGCGCTCCTTTTCGGTGTCCAGCTCTTCCGGCAGCCGGTGGCGGTATTCGATGTCGAGGCCCGATTGTTGGGCGTGGGCCTTGGCGATTTCGATCGCCTCCCGGCCGGCGTCGATGCCGGTCACCGCGGCGCCGAGCCGCCGCATGGGTTCGCTCAAAAGGCCGCCGCCGCAGCCGATGTCGAGCACGCTCAAACCCTTGAAAGGCCCCGGGCCCAGAGGGTCGCGGCCGAAATGCCGGGCCACGTGGTCGCGGATGAATTCGAGGCGCACCGGGTTGAGCCGATGCAGCGGCCGGAAGTCGCCCGCCGGGTCCCACCAGGACTCGGCCATGGCGGCAAAGCGGGCGATTTCGTCCGCTTCGGCGGTCGAGGAGCCAGGTTTGGGTGATTTTGCCTTTGCCGTCCGGGCCATGGGTGGGTTGCCTCTGTTCGCTTTAATAGAGTATGTATGCGCCGCTAGCTCTTCAACCTACTGAAGATTAAACACCTTTGGTCTGCCGGTGCCATCCGCAAAGCGACTCTTCGCGGGATTTTCGGTCGGGCCGGGACGAATGATATGGCTCGAATCGTACAGAAATTCGGCGGCACGTCGGTCGCCGACATGGCCCGGATCAAGGCCGTCGCCGCCACCGTCAAGCGGGAGCTCGACGGCGGCAACGAGGTTGCCGTGGTGCTGTCGGCCATGGCCGGGATCACCGATCAGCTTGTCGGCTATGCGGCCGAGGCGGGCGGCGCCCATTACTCGTCCGAATACGATGCCGTGCTGGCCACCGGCGAGCAGGTGACCGCCGGGCTGTTGGCGCTGTCCCTCCAAGAGATGGGCATTCAGGCCCGGTCGTGGCTGGGCTGGCAGATCCCCATCCGCACCGACGGCGTTTACGGCAAGGCGCGGATCGAAAAGATCGAAACCGAGGCCTTGGAGAAATGCCTCAGCGACGTCTTCGTGTCATAATCACCAGCGGGATTGGTGCCGTCCCTGCCGAAGGAGGCTTTTTATGTACTTTGCCGTATCAGATATGCCGTTCAGCTGCAATGTTGTCCAATGTAACCGCCAGTAAACGCCTACTTTCCCCCAACGCCGCCAACGCGCCACTCGATCAGGTTTTTTCGGTGTCTTTTAGAGTCGTTTACACAGACTATGGATTTGAGGATGTAGCGACCGAGCGTTCCCTAATAGAAGCCGCCGGCGGCCGGCTTGTCGAATCATCATGCTCGACAGTTGACGAGGTCATCGAAGCCTGCACGGGTGCCGACGCAGTTCTGGTTCAATGGGCCCCCTTGCCGAAGGAAGTGATCGATTCGCTGGATCGGTGTCGGCTAATCGTTCGTGTCGGGATCGGAGTCGACAACGTGGATCTCGACGCCGCGGCGCAGAAGGGGATCACGGTCTGCAATGTCCCGGATTACTGCCTCGACGAGGTCGCCGATCATACGATGGCACTCGCGCTCGCGCTCGCTCGCGATTTGAAGCAGGTTGACACGAGGACCAGAGAAGGGACCTGGAAAATCACCCCGGTCGGTCGAGTCGGCGCATTCGCTGACCAAACCTTTGCAACGGTCGGGTTCGGAAGAATTGCGCGAAAGGTACACGAGCGGGCACGCGGATTTCACTTCAGGTCGGCAGCGTACGACCCGTACGTTTCTGGCGACGAAATGCGCGAGTCAGGCGTGGAACGACTCGAACTGGAGGAT
>JADFMB010000137.1 GCA_022564115.1 Pseudomonadota bacterium | reverse complement strand
GCTGGCCGCCTGGGAATTCATCAAGGAATGGTTCCTCCCCGAGAACATGATCGCCTACGCCAAAAGCGCGGGCCTGTGCTCCCGGCGCGACCTGTGGCCGCGTCTGATGGGCGAGCCGGACCATTACGCCGAAGTGGGCACGGGGATGATCGTCAATCCCGGTGTCTGGGCCAACCACCCCAAGAGCGTCGATATCCAGTACAATCTCTTCGCCCCCCACATTCAGCGGGCCATGCAGGGCTCGCCGGTGGAGAAGGAACTCGGCCAATACGCCGCCAAGGTCAACGACGCCCTGAGCACCTGACGGGGACGCCGCCCACGGCCGCCAATGCCCCGTAGCGGGCAGGGCCGGGCAGATCCCCAAAGAGGGTGCCGGTGATGCGGCGCGGGATGCGGCACGGGATGCCTCGCGGGTTGCGGCGCGGGATGCCTCGCGGGTTGCGGCGCGGGATGCGGCACGGTGATACGCATCGGGCGGGATCGACACATGAATATTCAGCGGAGAAGATATGCGGCCCAATCTTGCGGCACGGGATGCGCTTCGGGAAGACCGGTGGCTGATCGTGCTGTTCCTGGCGCCGACCACGGTCTTCATGGTGCTCCTCCTGTGGTATCCCTTCCTGCAAGGGGTGTGGATGAGCCTGTTCCGCTGGCCCTTCATGGGTGAGCCCCAATGGCGGGGCTTGCAAAACTATACGGATTTTATCGGCGCCGACTATTTTTGGCTGGCGCTCAAGTCGACCTTCATCTACTCCCTGTCGACCGTGTTTCAATTGGCCATGGCCCTGACCGCCGCCAACACGGTGCTGATGCTGGAGCACGCCATTTATTCGGTGATTTCACCGGAAGGCTGCGCCTCGATCCTGTGGCGCGACGGCGACAAGGCCGAGGACGCTGCCGAGGCCCTGAAGCTGACCGCCGAGGATCTGTTGAAGCTGGGCGTCATCGACAGGATCATCGCCGAGCCCCTGGGCGGGGCGCACCGGGACAAACAGGCCGCCATTACCGCCGTCGGCGGCGCCATCGAGGACGCGCTTGGCGATCTGGCCGGGATCGACGGCGGGGTGTTGAAGGCCCGGCGGCGCGAGAAATACCTGGAAATGGGCGCCAAGGGGTTAAGTTAGTTTTCGCCATGACCGATTCCACCAAAGCCCTTTATTCACTGGCCGGAAAGCGGGTCTGGATCAGCGGCCACGCCGGCATGGTCGGTTCGGCCCTGATGCGCCGTCTGCAATCCGAAGATTGTAAAATCCTCAAGGCGACCAGCAAGGAACTGGATTTGCGCCGCCAGGCCGAGGTCGAGGCCTGGATGGAGGCGGAGAAACCCGAAGCCGTGTTTCTGGCCGCCGCCACCGTCGGCGGCATCATGGCCAACGACACCCGGCCGGCGGAATTCATCTACGACAACCTGGCCATCGAAGCCAACGTCATCCATGGCGCCTGGCGGAGCGGTGTCGAAAAGCTCCTGTTTCTGAGCGCCGCCTGCGTCTATCCCCGCGAAGCGCCGCAACCGACTCCCGAAGACTGCTTGTTGACGGGGCCGCTGGAGCCGACCAATGAAATGTCGGCCATCGCCAAGATCGCCGGCATCATGTTGTGCCAGGCCTACCGCCGCCAATACGGCTGTGACTTTATTTCCTGCCAGCCCCTCAACATGTACGGTCCCGGCGATAATTACCACCCCGGGGACTCCCACGTCGTCGGCGCGCTATTGATGAAGGCCCATGCCGCGAAGTCCGACGGCCGCCCGGCGATGACCGTCTGGGGCAGCGGCGAACCGGTGCGGGAATTCCTGTACGTCGACGATAGCGCCGACGCCCTGGTGTTCCTGATGCGGCGCTATTCCGATGAACGGCCGTTGAACATCGGACCGGGGACGGTGCTCAGCATCCGCGAACTGGCCGAAACCGTGGCCAAGGTGGTTGGCTTCGAGGGCGAATTGGTTTTCGACGCCACAAAGCCCGACGGCATGCCTTCCAAGACCCTGGACGCGGCCCGCTTCGCGGCGCTGGGATGGAAGCCGACCACAAGCCTCGAGGACGGCCTGGCCAGGGCCTATCAGTGGTATCTTGAAAACGTCGCCTGACGGGTTGGCTGGGTCGTGGACTCATCAATGAGCAACGGACTGCGATTGGAGTGCGAATGTCCGCTTTCTGTCCGATTCTGTTGCCAAACTCTGACTGCGACCCCCTCGGCGCAACGATAGAATCAAAACCGTCTCGGCCACGAATCATTCTTGCTAAAAGGGACCGCCGAGCGAATCAATCTTGCGTCCCAATGGTCCGAAAATAGTTTTGCAGCACTATCTGTCCGAAACCGGACGCTCCGGTGGGCTGTTGTCTGTGTCACTGATTAGCCAAAAACGGACTTTCCCCTAGCTGAGTACAAACAATAAAAATTATATGTAGAAAAGGATTAAGCCTGTTTACACTACCAGTTAGCCACGGGCAGTTAGCCACGGGCAGTTAGCCACGGGCAGTTAGCCACGGAGGAATAACGATGTCATGGGTTTGTTGCGTATTCAATGGGAACCCGGACCATGAAACCAGCAAAACAGCATCTTCGCGGAAAGCCGAAAAAAAAGCCGGAACCAGCTTCCGAGCCTGATGCCGTCCTTGACGTTCAGACAGCGTTACAACACGGAATGAGCCACCATCAAGCCGGTAGCTTCAAACAGGCTGAGTCTTATTATCAACAAATCCTGGGAACCCAGCCCGACAATGCCGAAGCCAATCATTTACTGGGTTTGATGGCTCATCAATTGGGCAATAACGAGATTGCCGTCCAATTAATCTCCAAGGCCGTTCGCAAAGCCCCCAACATCCCTCAGTATCATTACAACCTTGGTAACGTCTTACATGATCAAGGCCGATTGGGTGAAGCTGTGACCAGTTACCAAAGGGCGATCGAAATCAAGCCCGACGGTGCCGAGGCGCATATCAACCTGGGCAACGTCCTGCAAGAGCAAGGTAAAGGGGATGACGCCATTTCGTGCTTTAAGAAGGCACTTGAAATCAAGCCGGATAACGCCTTGGCCCATTACAACCTGGGTAATGCCCTAATGGAATCGGGCCAGTTGGAGGACGCCGTTGAAAGGTTCCGCAAGGCGCTTGAGATCAACCAGGATTATCCGCAGTGCCACAACAACCTTGGCCATGTCCTGAAAAACCTGGGCCGACTCGACGGCGCCATGACTTGTTTTCGGAAGGCGATCGAGATCCAACCGGATTACGCCGAAGCTCATGGCAACCTCGGACATGCTTTGTACGAGCATGGCCAATTAAAAGAAGCTCTAGCGGCATTCCGCCACGCTCTTGAACTTGATCCTAAAAATGCGACTGCTCGGCACATGGTGTCGGCGATCAGCGGTAAAACAACCGAGGCCGCTCCCAGGGATTATGTCCGGAAACTGTTCAACGACTTTGCGCCAAGTTTTGAAAAACAGCTCGTCGATGACCTTGGGTACAGAATGCCGTCTTTGATGCGTCAAGCGGTGGATAAGAAATTAGGCGCCGGGGGTGTCTTCGGGCGGGCCCTTGATCTTGGCTGTGGCACCGGTTTGGTGGCGGAAAAATTCAGAGATATCGTCGGTGAATTTCACGGCGTCGATCTGTCTCGATGGATGATCGAATTGGCGAAAGAAAAGGGTTGTTATGACGGTCTTTTCATAGAGGACATCCTTGAATTCCTTGAGAATCCCGACAGGGTGGCCGTCCCATATGACCTTATCCTGGCCGCCGATCTGTTTGTTTACATCGGTAACTTGGCACCGGTCTTCGCCGCCGTAAGAAGGGTCTTAACGGTGGGAGGCTCGTTTGTGTTCTCGGTGGAGGGCCTGGAACAAGGATCCTATCGGTTATTGGACACAGGCCGCTATTCCCATGGTGAAGCCTATATACGCGGCCTGGCGTCCGAATACGGTTTTTCGGTTGAACTCCGCGATCACATCCCGATCCGCAAGGACAAAGAGGGCAGTTGGGTGCCGGGGATCCTATTTCTCCTCCAAACCGTTGATATTCCCCAAGTTGACTAGGCATCACGGCACCGTGCCAAGCTCCCAATCCATGCCGCCCATGTCGCCCATGTCCGCTCCGGAGAAGTCGGCGCCGCGAGGGCATGGCGCTGGGGGATTCCGTCCCATTTGCTCTTGTCGGCGAAGGAGGCGGTGAGCTTCGCCGGCTCGGCAGCGACTTCGCCCATGCCCTTCCTCCTGCTAAGGAAACGGGAAAAGCGATCATAGGGGTACAATTTATGAGTTCATGACCTAGGGCATTTCCGGTTCACGCTGGTTCACCGGAAATGCCCTAACTCATTGATTTTACGCAAATACGTCATCGCAAACGGTTCCGTTTGCTCGGAATTTGCCCTAGGCGCGGGTGAAAAGGCGGTTGTCGGAGCCGTCGTCCGGCAAATCGACGGGCTTCAGCCCGCATTCCCCCAGCAACGACGTCAGCCGCGCCTGTACCGCGTCGTCATGGGTCAACATCTCGATCAGGACCGACTTCACCCGCGGCCCGGAAAGCAGCGACTTGGCGCCTTCCAGGATCGCCTCCTCGATGCCGTCGACGTCTATCTTGACCTGGGTCGGGGCGGGGATTCCCGCGATCGCCGCCAAGTCGTCGAGGCGGAAGGCCAGGGCCTGGAGGCCGATGCCGTTGCCAATCGGCCCTGCATCGGAAATGGCGTGGCCGACGGAGCCGGCCTCGGTGCCGTTCAGGGAAAGAAGCGTGTTCCCGGTCTCGGCGCCGGCGGCCAGGCAAAGCGGCAACACCCGGCCGGTGACCGCGTTGAGGTGAAGGTTATGGACCAGCACCCGGTACGAGAACGGGTTCGGCTCAAGGGCGACCACCGGAACCGACCGCGCCTTGGCGGCATAGAGAGTATAGGCGCCGATATTGGCGCCGATGTCGTAAAAGACGTCGCCGGCGCCGAATCCGTCGATCCAGGACAGCGTGTTGGGCTCGCTGTCGAACCCGTGCCGGGGCCAATAGACGGACGTGCGGTCGGGGACCAGCAGGGTCAGGTCGACGCCGTTGACGGTGACGGTGGTTTGCGGCGCCAGCCCGTCGTGGACCCGGGCGCGGACGGTCAGTTTCCGCCATCGGCCCAGGAACCCCGTCGCCAGATTGACGAGGGCCACCAGGAATCGCGCGAAAATCTTGGTCATGGAGTATAAGGCCAGGGGGTCAAGGCGGGTGGCGTCGGGCAGGGTTAAACCGAAGGCGTAGTCTACCCCGAACCCTAGGCCCGTTTCATCCGCTAGTTTCCCGGCCCGGCGGTAACTTGAAAGCCGGGAATGGTTGCAACCGTCCGGCGTTTCGATAAGGTTTCCCCGGCAAAGGGGTGCGAAAAATCATGGCCGTCGAAAAGCCCGAGGATTTCTACAAGGTCTATGCCGCCTTCAAGCGTTACCGGACGCCGGGGCTGAAGGACAAGCACGTCAAATGGTACGACCGGGAATTCTGGGTTCCGGCCCGGTGCGGGCCGGGGACCTCGGTTCTCGAAATCGGTTCCGGCACCGGCGAGTTCCTGTCCTACCTGAAGCACAAGGGCGTCACCCGCTTTCACGGCGTCGAACGGGACCCGGAAGCGGTCCGGGTCATGGAGCCGGGGCTGGAAGCGCACGTGACCGTCGGCGACCTTTGGCATTACCTGGACGGCGCCGGGGCCGGGGAACCCTTCGACCGGGTGGTGATGCTGGACGTTTTGGAGCATTTCACGGCCGCCGATGGGGTCAGGCTTCTCAACAAGATCAAGGACGTGCTGCGGCCCGGCGGGCTGGTCGTCGTCCGGGTGCCCAACATGGGGTCCCCGTGGGGCGGCATCCATCAGTTCGCCGACCTCACCCACCAAAGCGCTTATACGGCGCGAAGCCTGGAGCAGTTGGGACTGGCGGCCGGATACAAGGTGCGGGCCTTCCTGCCGCAACGCCGCGGCAGCCCGTTCCGGCGCCTGGCCGAGGATTGCCTGCATGGGGTCCTGTCGAGGATCCTCACCACTACGCCGGTGGTCTGGACGGCCAACATCATCGCCGTGCTGGAAGTGGATGGCGGTGGCGGAGACTAAGCCCGCCGCATGAGCGCCCTTATCACCGCTCCTTGGTTGTATTACACCACCTTGCCGTGGCAGTGCTTGTACTTGCGTCCCGAGTTGCACGGGCAGGGGGCATTGCGCGATACCCGGCCCCAGGTGGCGGGGTCGTCCGGGTTGACGGTTTCGGCGGCCTGGCGGCGCATCACCGGGGCCAACGCCAAGGCTTCCTCGCCGTCCCCCTCGGCGCCGCCGGCAAAGGCGGCCTCGCCCTCGGCGCCGCCGGCGTAGGCGGCCTCGCCCACGAAAGCCGGGTCCTGGCGGGTTTCGGTCACCTGTTGCGGGGACTGTAGAAACAGCGGCTCGTCGGTGGCGACTTCCAGCTCCACATGGGCCAGCACCTGGGTCACCCGCTCGCGCAGCATGTTCAGCATGTCGTCGAACAGGTGGAAGGCCTCGCGCTTGTATTCGTTGAGCGGGTCCTTCTGCGCATAGGCGCGCAGCCCGATGCCCTGGCGCAAATGGTCGAGGCTCAGCAGGTGATCCTTCCAAAGCTGGTCCAAGAGCTGCAACAGGAGGCTTTTTTCGACGTCGCGCATGATCTCTGGCCCGTAGGCGGCGGTCTTGGCGGCCATGCGTTCCTCGACCGCCTTCGATAGCCGCTCCAGGATTTCCTCGTCGGCGATGCCTTCTTCCTTGGCCCAGTCGGCGATCGGCAAATCGAGGCCGAAAATCCGCAACGTCTCTTCATGCAGCGAATCCGTGTCCCACTGTTCCGCATAGGCCTTTTCCGGGATGCACCGGGCGACCAGGTCCTCGATGACCTGATAGCGCATGCCGGTGACGTCCTCGGAAACGTCCTCGGTGGCCATCAACTCCTTGCGCTGTTCGTAGATGACCTTGCGCTGGTCGTTCATGACGTCGTCGAACTTCAGCAGGTTCTTGCGGATTTCGAAGTTGCGCGCCTCGACCTTCTGTTGCGCCTTCTCCAGCGCCTTGTTGACCCACGGGTGGATGATCGCCTCGCCTTCCTCCAGGCCCAGCTTCTGCAACATACTGTCGATGCGCTCGGAGCCGAATATGCGCATCAGGTCGTCCTCGAGCGAGAGGAAGAACTTGGACGCCCCGGGGTCGCCCTGGCGTCCGGAACGGCCGCGCAGCTGATTGTCGATGCGGCGGCTTTCATGGCGTTCGGTGCCGATGATGACGCCCCCGC
>JADFMB010000136.1 GCA_022564115.1 Pseudomonadota bacterium | reverse complement strand
CCTCACCACGTCCGGCGTTTGGTCGAACTTGCCGCGATAGGCGAGACCCCGCGTCCAGGCGAAGATCGAGGCGATGGGATTGGTCGACGTCTCCTTGCCTTCCTGGTGCTGGCGGTAGTGCCGGGTCACCGTGCCGTGCGCCGCCTCGGCCTCGACCGTCTTGCCGTCCGCCGTCAGCAGCACCGACGTCATCAGTCCCAGGGACCCGAAGCCCTGGGCCAGGGTGTCGGACTGCACGTCGCCGTCGTAGTTCTTGCACGCCCACACGAAGCCGCCTTCCCACTTCATCGCCGCCGCCACCATGTCGTCGATGAGCCGGTGTTCGTAGGTCAGGCCGGCGTCGTCGAACTGGTCCTTGAACTCGGCCTCGTAGATGTCCTGGAAGATGTCCTTGAAGCGTCCGTCATAGACCTTGAGGATGGTGTTCTTGGTCGACAGATACAAAGGCCAGCCGAGATCAAGCGCGTAGGTGAAGCAAGACCGCGCGAAGCCGGTGATCGAATGGTCCAGGTTGTACATGGACAGCGCCACGCCCGCGTCCTCGAAGTGGAACACCTCGCGCTCGATCACCTCGCCGCCGCCGTCGGGCTCGAAACGCATGGTCAGCTTGCCGGCCCCGGGGATGATGATGTCGGTGGCCCGGTATTGGTCGCCAAAGGCATGGCGGCCGATGACGATCGGCTTGGTCCAGCCGGGCACCAGGCGCGGCACGTTCTTGCAGATGATCGGCTGGCGGAAGATGGTGCCGCCGATGATGTTGCGGATGGTGCCGTTGGGCGAGCGCCACATCTCCTTGAGGCCGAATTCCTCGACCCGGCCTTCGTCCGGCGTGATGGTGGCGCACTTGACGCCGACCCCGAACTCCTTGATCGCGTTGGCGGCGTCGATGGTGATCTGGTCGTCGGTCTCATCGCGGCTCGAGATCGACAGGTCGTAGTATTTCAGGTCCACGTCCAGGTACGGCAGGATCAGCTTGTCCTTGATGAAGGCCCAGATGATGCGCGTCATCTCGTCGCCGTCGAGTTCGACGATCGGGTTTTCGACCTTGATTTTGGGCATCGGCGGGGCTCCCAGGGGTTGCGTTTTAGAGGCGCGGATTTCCCCGCAACTTAGGGTCCGCCGCCCGGCTTGGCAAGGGGGGATGGCGGCGCCTAGAGATGGCTGGTCAGCACTTCTTCCTTGGGCTCGGGCGCCGCTTCGAGGGCCCCGAACACGTCGTCGGGTGACTCGACGACGGTGAACAGCTCGGCCACCGCCGGATGGGCGAAACCGCCGTCGATGATGTGTTGGACCAGGTCCCCCAACGGCGTCCAGTAACCAAGCGTGTTGACCACGACGACGGGCTTGGAATGGAGGCGGAGCTGCTTCCAGGTGACGATCTCCAGCGCCTCGTCCAGCGTCCCCAGCCCGCCCGGCAGGACCACGAAACCGTCGGACAGTTCGAACATGCGGTTCTTGCGCTCGTGCATGGAGGCGGTGACGATCTGTTCCGTCACCTCGTCGTTGCCGACCTCCAGGTCCTTGAGGAATTCGGGGATGACGCCGACGGCCTCGCCGCCGCCGCCGAGAACCGCGTCGGCCACCACCCCCATCAGGCCGATGCGCCCGCCGCCGAAGACCAGCTTAACACCGCGTTCGACCATCAATTCGCCGAGCCGGTGGGCGGCGGCCTCGAAGGCCGGGTCGTCGCCGGTCTTGGAGCCGCAAAAGACGCATAGAGAGGAAATACGGGTCATGGCGTTCCGTTCAATGAATATTGATTGTCCGCATGGGGGCCGTCACGTTATCGTCAGGGCAGAGTTATATAGCGTCGGCAACCGGCGCGTCTCGCGGATTTTCGCCTCGGCAAGGGATGGAACGACAACGGAGCGCCCATGAATGAAGCATTCGGGAGGACCGTCATGAAGAAAACCGCATTCAATACCGCCATCCGTGGACTCAAAATCGCCGTTCTGTCGCTGGCCCTTGCCGGGTTGATCGCGCCGCCGGCGTTGGCCCAGGAAGGCGTCATCAAGTACCGCCAATCGGTGATGAAGGCCGTCGGCGCCCATTTCTCGGCCATGGACTCCATCCTCAAGGGCACCGGCGGCCAGGCCCGAGACCTTAAGGTCCACGCCGACGCCCTGGCTGCCCTGGCCAAGGTCGCCGCCAAGGTCTTCCCCCAGGGATCCGACTTCGGGATCACGCGGGCGAAGGAGAATATCTGGGAAAACCCCAAGGAATTCAAGAAGGTGATCCAAGCCTTTATCGACGAATCGGCGAAGATGGCGAAAATCGCCGGCAGCGGCAAAATGAAGGCGGCGGCGGCCCAGTTCAGCACCCTCGGCAAGAACGCCTGCGCCACGTGTCATAAGAAATTCCGCGAGAAGAAGAAGTAGCGCCGCCGGGAATGCCCGCTCTTTTTCCCGGGGCCTCCCGGTTGCCGGGCCTGACTTCGGCTGGTCTCGTGTTTGCCGCCGTGGCGGCGGGCCTGGTGATCGCCGTCCTGGCGGCGGCGGGACCGGCGCCGGCCGGCGAACCCGACCCGGTTCGCGGGAAATACCTGTTCGACGCCGCCGGCTGCGCCGCCTGCCATACCGACAAAAAAGGCAAAGGGGCGCCGCTGGCCGGCGGGCGCAAGCTGAAAACCCCGTTCGGGGTATTTATCAGCCCCAACATCACGCCGGATCCCGAATTCGGCATCGGCAAATGGAGCGACAGGGATTTCATCCGCGCGTTGCGCCAGGGCGTGGCCCCGGACGGCCGCCATTACTTCCCGGTCTTTCCCTATCCGTCCTATACCGGGATCACGGATAAGGACCTTCTCGACCTCAAGGCCTACCTATTCACCCGGCCCCCGGCCAAAACCGCCAACAAGCCCCATGACGTGGCGCCGCCGTTCGGCTGGCGGTTTCTGGTTCCCCTGTGGAAGGCGCTTTATTTCACTCCCGGGCCGTTCCGCCCCGATCCGGGACGGTCCGGACAATGGAACCGCGGCGCCTATCTGGTGACGGCTCTCGTCCATTGCGGCGAATGCCACACGCCCCGCGATTGGTTGGGCGGGCCCAAAGCCGGCATGGCGCTCGCCGGCACCACCGAGGGCCCCGACGGCGGGCTGATCCCCAACATCACGCCAGACAAGGAGACCGGCATCGGCCGCTGGTCCGATGGCGACCTACAGGAGATTCTCAAGTCCGGCATGCTTCCCGACGGCGATTTCGTCGGCGATGTCATGGGCGAGATGGTCGATGATTCCACCGGACGGCTCAAGGTTGCCGACCTCAAGGCGATGATCCTTTACCTGCGCTCCCTGCCGCCGGTTTTCCACCGCGTCGAACGAAAGAAGAAATGATCCGCCGCCGCCACAAGCCGCCATATTTATGCCGCCATCGCCAATCAGTATTGCAAATCATTATTGATGGTATACTCAGCCGATTCTCCGCCGAGGAGGCCGCCACTTGGTCATTAAACCGCTTGTCATTGCCGCCGCCGTCGGCGGCGCCGCCATTGCCGCCGCCATCACCGTCAACGTGTTCCTGTGGCAGGACGAGGTCGTGGAAACGGCGGGGTCCCGGCCCGCCGCCGAGAAGGCCGCACCCGGCGGTCCCGCCAAAGGCCCGGAAAGCGGCCCCGCCGGCACCGGGCGGCCCAGTTTCGACGTGGTCAGGGTAGAGCCCGGGGGCGACGCGGTAATGGCCGGGCGGGCCCAACCCGGAAGCACCGTCGTCATCATGGCCGACGGCAAGCCGATCGGCGAAGTGACCGCCGACGAGCGCGGCGAATGGGTATTCGTGCCGACGGCGCCGCTGAAGCCCGGAAGCCGGGAATTGAGCCTGGAAATGCGCCTCCCGGGGGGCAAGCCTGTGGCTTCCGAGGACGTGGTGGTGCTGGTGGTTCCCGAACGGTACAAGGACGTCGCCGGGCGGCCGGTCGGCGAGCCCCAGGGGGCGGGTGGGGGAGCGCTGGCGCTGAAAATGCCCCGCTCCGGCGGCGCCAGCACCGTCATGCAGACGCCCGGCGGCAGGGCCGTCGAAGCCCCTCTCGGACTCACCGTCGATACCCTGGACTACGACGACAAGGGGCGGCTTGCCATCAGCGGACACGCCGCCCCCGGGGCCCGGGTCAACGTGTATCTGGATAACGGGTTCATCGGCCGCGCCGAAGCCGGCGCCGACGGTATTTGGCGGCTTTCCCCCGATGTCCGGATTAAACCGGGCCTCTATACGCTGCGCGCCGACCGGGTCGACAACGCCGGCAAGGTCGCGGCCCGGGTGTCGATGCCGTTTTCCAGGGCCGAGCCGATGGGCGAGACGCCGCCGGAACCCTTCGTCATCGTGCAGCCCGGCAATTCCCTTTGGCGGCTGGCCCGGCGGGCCTATGGCCAAGGCGTCCGCTATACGACGATCTTCGAAGCCAACAAGAAGCAGATCAAGGACCCGGACCTGATCTATCCCGGCCAAGTGTTCGCGCTCCCGGCCACCAACTGACCGGCCCTTTTCCCTTCCCGGAGCCCGGCGGGAACGACTAGAATGCCGCCGGTTAGAATCCAAGGAAGGTTCAAGTCCGTTGAAGACCCTTTTGGTTCCCATCCACCGGGCCGGTTGGCCGTTCATCGCGCTGTTCGCCGCGGCGGCGATTGTCATGGCCGCTTTTTCCCAACTCCTGGGTTTTGCCGGCGCCGTGTTGACCGTCTGGTGCGTCTATTTCTTCCGCGATCCCGACCGGGTGACGCCAGAGCGCGACGGCTTGATCATCAGCCCCGCCGACGGCGTCGTGCAAATGATCGACCAGGCGGCCCCCCCGGAGGAACTGGGCATGGGCGAAGGGCTGCGTTCCCGCGTCGCCGTGTTCATGAACGTGTTCGACGTGCATGTGAACCGGGTCCCCATCGGCGGCATCATCACCGCGCTGCATTACCGGCCCGGCAAGTTCCTCAATGCTTCGCTCGACAAGGCCAGCGAGTTCAACGAACGCCAAAGCCTGCGGTTGACCATGGCCGACGGCCGGGACATGGCCTTTGTGCAGATCGCCGGCCTGATCGCCCGGCGGATCCTGTGCGACGTCGCCGAAGGCCAAACGGTGAAGACCGGTGAGAGGTTCGGCATGATCCGTTTCGGCTCGCGCGTCGACATCTACCTGCCGGAAGGGGTCGAGCCGCTGGTCTGCGTCGGTCAGCGTTCGGTGGCCGGGGAGACCGTGATCGCCGATATCCGCGCCCAGGAACCCGCCCGCGCGGGCGAGGTACGCCCGTAATGGTGCCGACGGAGGCCACGCCATGAAAAACCCCCGCCCGCCCGGCATGCCCCGGAAAAAGCGGTTCAGGGACCTGTCGTTCAACCGCATGATACCCAACATCCTGACCCTGTTGGCCCTGTCGGCGGGGTTGACGGCGATCCGTTTCGGCCTCGAAGGAAGATGGGAACACGCGGTGCTGGCGATCATCGTCGCCGGCGTCCTCGACGCCCTTGACGGCCGCATCGCCCGTTTGCTCAAGGGCGCCAGCAAGTTCGGCGCCGAACTGGATTCGCTGTCGGATTTCATCTGTTTCGGGGTGTCGCCGGTGTTGGTGTTGTACCTGTGGACAATGCAGGACGCCGGAAGGCTGGGCTGGGTCCTGGTGATGCTGTTCTCCATTTGCTGCGGGCTCCGGCTGGCCCGGTTCAACGTCATGATGGAAGATCATGAGGCACCGGCCTGGCAGGCCCGTTTCTTCACCGGAATCCCGGCCCCGGCGGGCGGAGGGCTGGTGTTGCTGCCGATGGTCCTGTCTTTTCAGGGCGGCGAAGGTTTCTTTCGCCAGCCCTGGTTCGTTGGGATTTTCATGCTGGTGATCGCGGGGATGATGGTCAGCACCATCCCCACCTATTCGTTCAAGAAGCTGAAGATCAGCCGGCAATGGATACTGCCGACGATGCTGATTGCCGGCGCCATCGCCGTTTTCCTGATCAACGCCCCGTGGTTGACCTTGTCGGTGGTGGGATTGGCCTATATCTGCTCCATCCCCCTCAGCTACCGCGCCGAGAAAGCGCTGAAAAATACCGAGGGCGGCCCCGGCTAAGCGCGGCGGTCCCGCTGGCGGCGGTCGTCCTTATCGCGGCGTTTCGCGTCGCCCCGCCGGGCGCCGTCCTGGCGCCGGTTTTTTCCATCCCGTCTGTCCTCACCGTCGATGGGGTCGTCGCGTTGTCGGCGTTCGCCGGTGCGGCGTTTCTTGCGGCGGCGCTCGGCGCGGCGGCGAGCGAGGGCGTAGCCGACTCCACCGCCGCCGAGCAGCAATACGCCGGCGCCGATGGCGATGGCGAAGAAAAGGCCGGGCCCGTCAAGGAAACCGTTTTCCCCGGCCTTCGGCGTCGCCTCGTCCTTCTTGCCCTCGGATTTAGCCGCCAGTTCCTCGGCCAGGTTCGGCACCTGGAAGGTGACTTTCGGTTTTTTTTCCACGGGCTTGAATTTTTCGAATTTCGCCTGGCCGAAGCAGACTTCCAGAACCTTCCGGTCGTCCTTGAGCCGGAGCGTCGGCACGGTGACCACCGATTGTCGGCCCTTGCCGGGGAAGTAATAGATATAGAGTTCCGGCTTGTCCTCGGCCTTGAGAATGAACCCGACATTATCGACGGCGCCGTCGTGGTTATCGTCGAGGGTAAAGGCCCGGTCGAGCCAGTACTGGGTGCCGGAGACTTTATGAATGCTCGGGGACCACACCTTGTCCAGTTTCCAGCAAGCCTTGGGATCGGGCGCTTTTTTCTCCGGCATGTCGGTTTTCCGCGCCCGCACGATAAGGGACGGCGGGGTAGCATTTCGCCTGGGTTTCGACGGGGACGGAGGCGGCGGGACCGGTTTGGCCTTGCGTTCCGCCAAGGCTTCCGGGTCGGGAACGGTGAAGGTTTTCGCTTCCGCGTCCTTGTCGGCCAACAGGATCTGGGCATCGGAGGGCATTTTCTTCAGGCCCAGGCAGTTGTTTTGGTCGGTGCTGGGCAGCACCAGTTTTTCGGCTTTCGCACCCACCCTCCGGGCCCCCGGAAACAGATGCAGCTTTACGATCAGCGGATCGGGAAGCGCTTGGTTGATGGCCCGGTGCAGGCGGTTGCCTATTTCGTCGAGTTGATATTTTCCCCCGACCACGCGGACCGGGCTTTGGTCGACGGCGATGGTGATGGCCTCGCGCACCCGGGGCAGGTAGCGGCACAGTTTGGTGACGTTGTCCTGACCGCGGACAACCAGGAACATGGTGATCAGCCCGCGGTCGAGCCAACCGTCGCCGGAGATCAGGGGGATCGTGAACGACCGCAGTTGGACCGG
>JADFMB010000135.1 GCA_022564115.1 Pseudomonadota bacterium | reverse complement strand
GTGCCGAGCCGGTTGTGAACGCGCCGGGAATACCTGCCCCTGAGATGGCTGCTCCAGAGCCTGTTCGGGCGAATGTGGCGCACCTCGACCTCGTGGCCGAGTTGCCGCAGCGGGTCGGCGAACTGCAGCAGCCGGAATCTCGAAGACGGCGAAGTTTGCGACGGGGGCAGGAACAGCAGTTTCATCGGGATGGCCCAAGTCCGCCACCATAGGGCGGCGCGGTGACTTCGGAGCGAGCCCTCGTGCCGGCTCTGGTGGCGCCTGCCGCCGGAGCGCGGGACCGGCCCCGGCTGGCGACAAGTCTCGCGGTCCGCAAGGCGGCTTTGCGGAACCAGTAGCCTGGGGAGCGCTGATCGAGCTGGCGGCGAGCCTCGGCCAGTTCGCGGTCGAGCATCGCCAGGCGGCGGCGCATGTCGAGCAGATCACGGTCGCCGAACGTCGGATGATTGGGGTACTGGCGTTCGAGATCCAGATGCGGGCTGGGCGGCGCCGGGGCCCAGTTGGGCAGAATACGCCGGGGCAGCTTCAGTGTCTCACCGGCGCGGCGAGCTCGGGACCCTCGCGCGATCATTGTCTCGATGAGCCAAACCATCCGCGTCGTGGCCGGGGACTCGCAACTGAGCTCGTTGTGCAAACACTCGTCTTGATAGGACATGCGCGCGGGTTCGGCTTCCATCAGACTTGCGATGACCGGTTCGATTTGGCTCTGGGCGGTGATGCGCCATGCGGAGGGCAGATACGCTGGGGTGTTCTCGTAGTCGAGCACCGCGACGGGCACGCCCGAGAGCATGGCTTCGATCTGCAGGGTGCTGGGCTGGGTGATGACGGCGTCGACTTGCCCGAGCAGCTTGCCGAGAGGCTCGTCATCCACGTTCTCGCCGGCCAGGTCCGCTTGCCGGGAAACGCCCCGGCGGAGACGCCACAACAGTTCGACGCCCCCGCGGGTGGCGGCGAAGCTGGCCGTCGGCTACACCCTCGACGAACTCACCAACGACATCACCGGCGTCACCCCGGCCTCCTTCGAGCCGACCATCGATTATGTCGTCACCAAGATTCCCCGCTTCACCTTCGAGAAGTTCCCCGGCACCGAGGCCCTGCTGACCAGCTCGATGAAATCCGTCGGCGAGGCCATGGCCATCGGCCGCACCTTCGCCGAATCCTTGCAAAAGGGCTTGCGGTCGATGGAGACCGGGCTGACGGGCCTGAACGAGGTCGAAATCAAGGGCGGCAAAAAGGGAATGCTGGAAGCCCTGGCTCAGCCCCGGCCCGACCGGGTGCTGGTCATCGCCCAGGCCTTCCGGGCCGGGCTCACGCGCGGCGAAATCCAAAAAGCCAGCCGCTACGACCCCTGGTTCCTGGAACAGATCGGGATGATCGTCGCCGCCGAGGCCGGGGTGATTGAAAACGGCCTTCCCGATGACGCCCCTGGGCTGCTGGGGCTGAAGATGCTTGGTTTTTCCGACGACAGGCTCGGCGAACTGGCCGGGGTGTCGCCGTCTACCGTCGCCGCCAAGCGCCGGGAATTGTCCGTCACGCCGGTGTACAAGCGGGTCGACACCTGCGCCGCCGAGTTCCCGTCGCAGACGTCCTACATGTATTCGGCCTACGAGGGCGACGGGATGGGCGCGCCCGAATGCGAGGCCGAGCCGTCCGGCAGGCCCAAGGTGGTGATCCTCGGCGGCGGCCCGAACCGCATCGGCCAGGGCATCGAGTTCGATTACTGCTGCTGCCACGCCGCCTATGCCCTGAAGGAGATGGGGCTGGAGGCGATCATGGTCAACTGCAACCCGGAAACCGTGTCCACCGACTACGACACTTCCGATAGGCTTTATTTCGAGCCCTTGTGCGCCGAGGACGTGATCGAGCTGATCCGGGTCGAGCAGTCGAACGGCGATTTCCGCGGCGTCATCGTGCAGTTGGGCGGCCAGACGCCGTTGAACCTCAGCCGCGCGCTCGAGGCCGCGGGCATCCCCATCCTCGGCACCTCGCCGGACGCCATCGACCTGGCCGAGGACCGGCAGCGTTTCCAGGTTTTGCTCAAGGATCTGGGCCTAAAGCAGCCCCGGAACGGCCTCGCCCGCTCCCAGGCGGAGGCGGAAAAAGTCGCCGCCGCCATCGGCTATCCCCTGGTCATCCGGCCGTCCTACGTCCTCGGCGGCCGGGCCATGGAAATCGTCCACGACCTGAGCGCGCTCAAGCGCTACATGGCCGAGGCGGTGCGGGTTTCCGGGAAGAGTCCCGTCTTGCTGGATTCGTATTTGCAGGACGCCATCGAGGTCGACGTCGACGCCATCGCCGACGGCAAGGACGTCTACGTCGCCGGCATCATGCAGCACATCGAGGAAGCCGGCATCCATTCCGGCGATTCCGCCTGTTCGCTGCCGCCTTATTCCCTCGGGGACGACGTGATCGCCGAGATGGAGCGCCAGACGGCGATCCTGGCCGGCGCGCTGGGCGTCGTCGGGCTGATGAACGTGCAGTACGCGATCAAGGGCGGCGACATCTATATCCTCGAGGTCAACCCGAGGGCCAGCCGCACCGTCCCCTTCGTCGCCAAGGCGACCGGCGTGCCGGTGGCCAAGATCGCCGCCCGGGTGATGGCCGGCGAGGCGCTGGCGTCCTTCGGCCTGCCAAAAGCGGCGGCCCAAAACGGCCACGTGGCGGTCAAGGAGGCGGTGTTCCCGTTCGCCCGCTTCCCCGGCGTCGATATCCTCCTCGGCCCGGAAATGAAGTCCACCGGCGAGGTCATGGGCATCGACGCCGATTTCGGGCGCGCCTTCGCCAAGTCGCAGTTGGGCGCCGGCAACGGGTTGCCGATGGCGGGCACGGTCTTTATCTCGGTCAAGGACAAGGACAAGGACGCCGCCGCCGTGGTCGCCAAGGGCCTTGCCGGGCTTGGCTTCGATTTGCTGGCCACCGGCGGCACCCAGGCCTTCCTGGCCGCCAAGGGGCTGCAGGTCAAACGGGTCAACAAGGTGCTCGACGGCGCGCCGCACTGCGTCGATGCCATCACCGAGGGCGGCGTGCAACTTGTCATCAACACCACCGAGGGCGCCCAGGCGATCGCCGACTCGTACTCCATCCGGCGTTCGGCGCTGGTTCACAACATCCCCCACTACACCACCATGGCCGGCGCCCAGGCGGCGTTGCTCGCCATCGAGGCGATGGCCCAGGGCAGCCTTGAAGTGGCGCCTTTGCAGGCTTATTTTGAAAAATCGTTCTGATTGGGACGCTTGTTGATGGAAAAAGTACCGATGACCGCCGAGGGGCTGGCCGCCCTTGAGGAAGAACTCAAGCGGCTGAAGAAGGAGCGCCCGCTGATCTCCAAGGCGATCGGCATCGCCCGCGAACACGGCGACTTGTCGGAAAACGCCGAATACCACGCCGCCAAGGAACGCCAGGGGCTCGTCGAGGCGCGGCTGAAGGATATCGAAGGCATCATCAGCCATGCCCAGGTCATCGACCCGTCGACGCTGTCGGGCGATACGGTCAAGTTCGGGGCCACCGTGATGGTGATCGACGAGGACACCGACGAGGAAAGCACGTACCGGATCGTCGGCAGCCACGAGGCCGACGCCAAAAGCGGCTCACTCTCCGTGACCTCGCCCCTGGCCAGGGCGCTGATCGGCAAGACCATCGGCGATTCGGTCGAGGTCAACACGCCGAAGGGCAATAAATTCTACGAAATCGCCGCCGTGCGGTTTAAGTAGGGGGGGTGCCCTGGCCGGTGGTCCTCTAACTCTTATTTCGAGCGCTCCAAGCTGGCTCAAAAGGACATCGAAGGCAAACGCCTCACCTATTGGCGGACTGGTCTCCAGTAGGACGTCTAAGACCTGACAGACTCGCAAGCAATTCCGCACCCTACTCAATAAATTGCGTCGGGACTCCCAATAAATCGCAAGATGTGGTAAGAATCACCTAGGCGCAGGACAGGCCAGCCAGACAAGGCACCTGTAGAGAACCTGCGCTAGGAGCGTTCAGCAAACGCTCTAGGGTTGCCAGCTAGCGGCTCAAGGGCCTGTCTTTGATACCCCGCAAGCGCCCGCACATTCGGTTGGAAGGCCAATGACCGGGACTTGACGGGTAGAAAAGGTAACGGGCCTGTCGTCGGACCCAAGACGCAGCGTAAGGACCGACAACCGCTATGTTCGGGGCGGTATATAAATACTGGGTATTAACGACCCGCAGGCCTGTGGGTTTGTTCAAGGCGCAAGCCAATGTTCAAACTAACAGTAGAGGTAGACCTTACAGGATTCATTCCTTGGATCGTCGGCGTAAGCGTCTACTTCATTTAACGGCGGCGCGGAGGAGTTTCGGCTTCTCCGCGTTTGCTTTTGGTCTTTTTCGACTTAGGCTTATGCGGCTTCGGCGGTGTGTTGAGCGCCCGCTTTAACGCCTCGTCCCGGTGCTTGGTCATCTACACTTGGGTTAGTTCGTCGTGATCTTTTGGGGGTTCAGACACGTCTGCATTTCACAAATATATTCTATCTTTGTTCTTGACTTTCGGTGTTTTTATGCGTATATTTTCTCTATACTAAGATTAAACACCCCTATTCCGAGGCTTTTCCTGTAGGAGATGATTATGTCGATAAGGAATCCAAGAAAACTCAGGCTCCCGCGCCTTCCCAAAGATTTTCCCAACGATCCCATCAACATTCCACGCGACAGGGTTCCTGGGACAAAAGATGAAAATGTTATTGACCCGAAAAATCGCCGCCGCCGGACTCCCGGACAAACGATCAAAGTTAAACGAAGGAAAAGACGTTGAGGACTGGATCGGATATACTCACGTCATGATTGAATGGGCCTTGATTCTCACCCTTGGCGGTACCCCGGCGGAGCCGGATACGACCGTGCGCGGGTTTTCATCCCGGGCCGAATGTGCCGAGGCGGCGCGGGCGTTCGTCCAGGCCAATCCGATATACGAGTTCTGGCCTGAGGACCGCGAGTTCTTGATGGGCAAGGCGGTTCTGACACCGACGGTGCGGTGCGTCGACCTCAGCAAAAGGCTCAAGACCGGCCCCTCCACCTCCGGCAAGTAGCCTAAGACGTTTTCCACAAGGTTTTTATACGTGAGCCCGCCGATACGGGCTTCCGCTTGCTCTTTGACATTGTGAATAGGAAAAACTCAAACCCCGCCGGTGGCGTCGGTTTGCCGTGCCTGGGTTTGAAAATGTCTGCGAATGTGGACGAATGTGGACAAATATGGACGAATGCGGACATTCCGGTGGGAATTTTCCATAATACGGAAATGATGGTCCGCCTCGATCGGCAAGCTTCATTCCGGCCTTGCGGCGAAGGCAAGGACGCTGATTGCCGGATTTGATATACTGCCGCCATGACCGCCTGGTTGAGGCTCCCGATCTTCGTCGCGGCCCTCGTCCCGGCCCTTGCCGTGGGCGCGGTATGGGCGCCGTCCGATGCCCGCGCCGCGCCCCTGGCGCCTGAGGCAAAATGCCAAAAGCCCCTGGTCAAATCGAAAATGATCTACGGGCGCGAAAAGGTCTCCTACGACCTGGAGCGCCAGCCGAATTTCCGCTCCGCCGGCAAGCCGCTGGGCTGGTACTACGCCACCGACGAAGTCGGCTACCGGATGCAAATCCAGGGCGGTTGCCTGAAAAGCCTCGACATCAAGGTCAAGGTGTTCCCGGTGATCCAGCTCCGCGGCATCTACAAGCAGAAACGGAAAAAGTGCGCCCGCCAAAGCATCCTCGAACACGAACGCCGCCACAGCAAGGTCGCCAAGCGGCAGTTCAAGAAGCTGGCCAGCGACATCAAGAAGGTCGCCATCAAGCTGTTCACCGGCAAAAGCGCGCCCGACCCCAATACCGCCGCCGCCGCCCTCAACGGCGAGCTCGACAAGGGCCTCTACAGGCGTTTCCGGAAAAAGTACAACGCCGCCCAGGACGGCTTTCACGATGACCTGAAACAAGCCAGGATCATCCGCAAGAAATGCAGGTTGGTGAAACGCAAGCGCTAGAGCCCATCGAGTTTGAATGGAATCATTCGGACGTGGTGGGCTCTGGTTGCGGTGTATTCCGCAACCCGCCGCGTAGCGGGCGTAAGCCCCAGGGCGCATGAACGGGCGTCTGAACGCAGGGTTGATCGTGTGGGCACGATCAACCCTGAAAAGCCATAGGGGGGCTTTAAGTCTCTTCCGTATCGCCGTCCGCGTCTTCGGAATCCCCGGTATCGATGGGCACCCCCGGCTCCGACTTGGCGGCGCGGATGGACAGCGCGGATTTAACGTGGCTGACGTTGGGCGCCGCGGTCAGCTTGGTGGTCAGGAACTCCTGATAGGCGTCCCAGTCGGCGGCCACCACCTTGAGCAGGAAATCCGTCTCGCCGGCCAGCATGTAACACTCGCGCACCTCGGGCCAGCCGCGCACCGTGGCCTCGAAGGCTTCCAGGTCCGGCTCCGCCTGCGACGACAGGCCGACCTGGGCGAAGACGGTGACGTGGAAGCCGAGCGACTTGGGCTCCAGGTCGGCGTGATAGCCGAGGATATAGCCGGCTTCCTCCAGGGCCCTGACGCGCCTCAGGCACGGCGGCGGCGAAATGCCGGCGCGGCGCGACAGCTCCACATTGGTGATGCGGCCCTCGGCCTGAAGGTCGTGGAGGATGCGGCGGTCGATCCGGTCGAGCTTGACCCGTAGCATGATTCATTCCCTGTCGGCCCGTCAAGCGAAATATAATTGCGAAATATTATTATAAAATTATCTTACCCAAACAGACGCGGCAAGTGAAACCGGTTTTCGGTCACCCGGCTTTTTGATCCCCCGGCTTTTTGATCCTTGAAAAAACCACGAAGGCACGAAGAACCTGTCGAACGTTTTTAGAGCGCGTAAAGTTTGAATGGAATCATTCGAACTTGGTGCGCTCTGGTTGCAGGGCCAAGCCGCAATCCGCCGCGCAGCGGGCGTCAGCCCTAGTGGCGTCCGGACGCAGGGTTGATCGTGTGATAGCGATCAACCCCGACACGCTATAAGGTCTTGGTGTCTTCGTGGTTAAAATTCCTGAATCCGCCGCCGCTTGCCTCGCCGCCCGGGGGTTCCTATCTTAGGCAAACTTTTGGAGAATCCCCCCGATGCCGGACACCCACCATTCGAAAGTGCTGATTATCGGCTCCGGCGCCGCCGGCTACACGGCCGCCATTTACGCCTCGCGGGCCAACCTGAAACCGGCCCTGGTGCGCGGCATTCAGCCGGGCGGGCAGTTGACCATCACCACCGACGTCGAGAACTACCCTGGCTTCGCCGAGGCGGTCCAGGGGCCGTGGCTGATGGATCAAATGCATG
>JADFMB010000134.1 GCA_022564115.1 Pseudomonadota bacterium | reverse complement strand
GAACCTTCGAGCAGCATGGGAGCAATCCTCCGGGTTATGCCTCAATCCTGGCGTGTTTCCTTTGTCTCGCCTATGATAATGCTCCCTGGGGAGAAGGGCCAAGGAGGAGGGCCAGGGAGGAGGGATTAGTGGAATAATGGGTGAAAACACCGCCACCACCCCGCATCATCTTAACCCGCAGCCAGGCGCGCCCGTCGGCGTGGCCGAACCGCCGAGTCTTGATCTTGCCGATCATTTCCTTTGGTGTTCGAAACTGGGCCGGTATTTGACCGTTTCCGACGGCAGCCGGTTCGTCATCACCGATGATTTCCGCGATGCCCCGGTGCAGCCCGAAGCCGCCGCCGTCGCCTCGATCTTTTCCAAGGACCTGCTGGTCGCGCAATCGGCGTTATTGCCGCTGGGGGCGCCGGTGCACAAGATGTCGCCCCGGAAACGCGAGAAATACGAACGCCTGTTCGCCCTGATCGAGGAACAGGCGCTTTCCGACGTGGTCCGGCATTCGGCCCACGAGGTCCTGATTGCCGGCTTCCGCAACGCCGAAATCCGGGCCCTTGAGGCGGAACTGGGGGACAAGCTCAACCCCGCCCGTATCCGCTACCGGGCTTTTCTCGACATTGTCAAACAGTTGATGGACCGCAACATCACCGCCGGGCCGTTTCTTGACGAGTTCCGCGATTTCACCCTGGTCGTTGCCGGCAAGCTGGACTTCGGTATTTACAGCTTCTGTCTCGACCGCATGTTCGGCAGCCTGCGCATCCCGATGAAGGTGAAAAAACTGCTGGTGCTTGAAATCCTAAAATACCCGCCGATCATCCGCCGCGAACTGTTGACCAACGTCTTGGCCTGCCCCGGCCAGGCCCAGGAAATGATCGAATTCGTCAAGTACATGGTGGCCACCGAACTCGGCAAGAAGGCGGCCATCGAAATCGAATTGTTGGAGGCCTTCAAGCTCCGCCGTCTTTCCATGGAAGACATCGAAGGCAGCCTGATGGCCAGGGCCGGTCAGGCCTAAAGCTTTCCCGGCCTCACTTGGCCGGGATCTCGGCGATGGCTTCGTTCTGCTTTTTGCGGAAAGCGTCCAACCGGCCGGCCACCCCCTCGTCGCCAAGCGCCAGGATCGCGGCCGCCAGGAGGGCGGCGTTTTTCGCTCCCGCCTTGCCGATGGCCAGGGTGCCGACGGGAATGCCGCCCGGCATCTGGGCCATGGAAAGCAGGCTGTCCATGCCGCCCATGACCCGGGTTTCCATGGGCACGCCGAGAACCGGCAACGGCGTCAGCGCGGCGACGACGCCGGGAAGCGCCGCCGCCATGCCGGCGCCGGCGATAATCACCTTCAGGCCCCGTTGGCGCGCGGTGGCGGCGTATTCGTTGACCTGTTCGGGGTTGCGGTGCGCCGACAGGATCTTCATTTCGTTGGAAATGCCGAGTTCGTCCAGCATTTCCGCGGCATTCCGCATAACGTCAAGGTCGGACTGGCTGCCCATGATGATGCCGACAAGGGGGGAATCGCTGGCCATGGTGACTTTCCTCGGCTTATTCGCCTTTGGGGGGGTATGGGCCCTTGAAAGGTCAGGCCCCCTTGGGAAAGCGGGTAATTATAGGTTTCCACCCGCCCTAAACAAGCGCCGTCAACAATCCGTTAACCATGGTGTGTGCTATAATCTCAAAATGGGGTCAATCCCTGTTTCGATTAGCCCCGGGGTTGAAGGATTCGCGTTATGGACGTGAACAAGACGGATGCCGTCACCCCTGTAGGGTCCGGTGGCCCGAGGAAGGAAGAAAAGCGCGGCGCCGACGAAGAACAGCGGGAAAAGGACCAGGACACGGAGGCCGAGGCTTCCAGCGCTTCGCCGTGGGAAGGCACCGAGGCCTTTGCCGTTGGCGGGCTTCTGGCCGGCGTCCTGACGCCCGAAGTCCAACAGGCCTTCGACAGCCTGGCGCGCCAGATCGAGCCCCTGCGGGCCGAGGTCGAGCGCGCCAAGGGCCGCGAGGCCCATTTCAAGGAGTTGGCGGAAAAGCATTCATTCTTGCCGGTGCCGGGCCGCCGGGAATTCAGCCGCGAACTGACCCATGTGCTTTCCAACTCGGAGCACCTGACGCCGCCGCCGAGCTTGGTTGTCCTTCATCTCGTCAATGCCGACGACATCCGCCGGCGTTTCGGACGCCGGGCGCTGGATGCGGCATTGATACACGTGTGCGCCGTCATCGACGCCAACCTGCACCCGACCGATGTCGCCGGAAGCCTGGGCGGCAACGATTTCGGCCTTATCCTTCTGGTCGGCAATGATGAACTGGCGCAAACCAAGGCCCAGACCCTGATCGATGCCGTCAAGGCGCAACCCTTCCCCTGGCAGGAGGAAACCCTCACCCTCGAGATCGTCGCCGGCGTGGCGACTCTGGAAAACGTCGACACCCCCGAAAACGCCATCCAGGCGGCGGACAAGGAACTGGTCGCGGGCTTGGGGCAGACGGACACCGGGCCGGAAAAACCCACCGCCGAAAAGGCTTAAGCGATGATGTCCGGCAAAAGCCGGCTTTCGACCTGAAGGATTTCGTCTTTTAGCGACAGCTTGCGTTTTTTCAACCGTTGAATTTCCAACTGATCGAAGGTCCCGGATTCCAGAAGGCCGGAAATCTCATCGTCCAGTTGGCGGTGTTCGGCCTTCAAGTCCGAAAGTTTCTTCCTCAGAGCCTCGGTTTCGTCCATCGGTTTCGATGTCTGTTAAAAGATGTTTCATAATAGCAGATTGCGCGCCTGAACGGTAGGCGAGCGCCGGACGGGACCGGCATTCCGTTTGCTCCATATTTTTCCCTTCCCATAAGGACAAAAGCCCTCCGCGGCGCCCCGAGGACGGTGGATTTTTAACCGGCGGTGGCCTATGATGAGGGTGCGGAAGATCATTTGACTATGGAGGGTACGCCATGAGCCTGGAGGAGAGGATCGACGAACTGAAGACCAAACATCAAGCTCTTGAAGCCGCTATCGACGAACAAATCCACCGACCTCACCCCGACGATATTGAAATCGCCAGTCTCAAGAAACAGAAGCTCCGAATCAAAGACGAAATCGCGACCATAACCAGCTAGTAACGTCTGTCCCCTGGCTGGTTTTTCCGGTTTTCGCGGCCGGGACCACGATAAATTTTCAGGCCTGACCACGCCTTTCGGCCGGGGTCTTCGCTTGCCTTCTTGCCCGGCTGGCGGCCCCCTCGAAGTTTTTCCTCGTGGCCGGCCCTCCGAAGTCTCCTCGAAGTCCGCGGGGGAGAGGCGTCACATGTCCCTGGCAATATCGCGCAGCTTGAACTTCTGGATTTTTCCCGTCGATGTCTTCGGCAGCGGGCCGAAAACCACGGTCTTGGGGGCTTTGTAGTGGGCCATGTTGTCACGGCAGAACTCGATCAAGCCGTCTTCGGTCACCGGTTCGGCCTGGTCCTTCAATTCGATGAAGGCGCAGGGCGTTTCCCCCCATTTCTCGTCCGGCTTGGCGACCACGGCGGCGGCCAGCACGGCGGGATGCTTGTAGAGAACGTCTTCGACCTCGATCGACGAAATGTTCTCGCCGCCGGAAATGATGATGTCCTTGGAACGGTCCTTGAGCTGTATGTAGCCGTCAGGATGCATCACGCCCAAGTCCCCGGAATGGAACCAGCCCCCGGCGAAGCTGTCCTTGGTGGCCTCTTCATTCTTCAGATACCCCTTCATGACGATGTTGCCCTGGAACATGACCTCGCCCATGGTTTCCCCGTCATTGGGGACCGGAATCATGGTTTCCGGGTCCATGACCTTTAACCCCTGGAGCATGTGGTAGTTGACCCCCTGGCGGGATTTCAGCGCCGCCTGCTCCTCGATGGGGCGGCCGTTCCATTCGTCATGCCACGAACAGATAACCGCCGGGCCGTATGTTTCCGTCAACCCGTAGACGTGGGTTACGTTGAATCCGTGGCGCTGCATGCCTTCCAGCGTCGACTCCGGCGGCGGCGCGGCGGCGGTCATGACGTTGACCGTATGATCGAATTCCCGGCGTTCCGAGTCGGTGGCGTCGACGACGAAGTTCAACACGATGGGGGCGCCGCAGAAATGCGTCACCCGATGATCGGCGATGGCGTTGTAGATATTGGCCGCGTTCACGCGCCGCAGGCAGACGTTGGTGCCGGCGACGGCGGCGATCGACCACGGAAAACACCAGCCGTTGCAATGGAACATCGGCAGCGTCCACAGATAAACCGGATGGTGAGCCATGTTCCAGCCGACGATGTTGCTGACGGCGTTCAGGTAGGCGCCTCGGTGATGATAGACCACGCCCTTGGGGTTGCCGGTGGTGCCCGACGTGAAGTTGAGCGAGATGGCCTGCCATTCGTCGTCGGGAAGATGCCAGTCGAAGTCCGCCTCCCCTTCGTCCAGGAGCGCCTCATAGTCCTTTTCGCCCAGCCGCTCGCGGCTGATGTCGTCGTCGGCCTCCGTGTCGTCGATGTCGATGACAACGATATCGCGCCCTAGGTCGGCCAACGCCTGTTTGACGGTTTCCGAGAACTCGGTGTCGGTGATCAGCACCTTGGCTTCGCCGTGGTTCAGGCAAAAGGCGATGGTGTCGGCGTCGAGCCGGACATTGAGCGTATTCAGCGTGGCGCCGCTCATCGGCACCCCGAAGGCGGCCTCGACCATTTCCGGCGTGTTGGATCCCATGACGGCGACGGTATCGCCAACGCCGATCCCGCGCTTGGCCAGGGCCCCGGCAAGTCGGCGGCAGCGGGCATGGGTCTGAGCCCAGGTAAACCGCTTTTGGCCGTGGATGACGGAAATATGATCGGGATAGACCGCGGCCGTACGGCCGATGAACGACAACGGCGACAACGGCGCGAAGTTGGCGGTGCTCCGGTCCAGGCCCTGTTCGTAGATTTTGTCCTTGCCCATCGGCGTCCCCTTTTTACGGCTTCAGGCTTGAGGCCCTCCCTTGGTTAAGAGTGCCACGAACCGGCTTTGCAAAAAAAGCCGTTTTAGCTCAAACTTTAGGCTTTAAACTGACACGCCGGCGCAAAGACCGGGGACAAACGGGGAGGCAAGCGGAGAATGACCAATGCGTACGATGAAGTCTATCGGCGGTCGATCGAGGATCCCGAAGGGTTTTGGGGGGAAATTGCCGAGGATGTCCGCTGGATAAAGAAATGGGACAAGGTCCTCGACGATACCAACAAGCCGTTTTACCGCTGGTTCACGGGCGGCGAACTCAATACCTGTTATAATGCCCTTGACCGCCATGTCGAGGAAGGCCGCGCCGATCAGGCGGCCCTGATTTACGACTCGCCGGTGACCGGCAATACGGTCAAGACCTATACCTATCGGGAACTCCGGGACGAGGTGGCGAAATTCGCCGGCGTTCTTGTCGCCAATGGGGTCGGCAAGGGCGACCGGGTCATCATCTACATGCCCATGGTGCCCGAAGCCGCCATCGCCATGCTGGCCTGCGCCCGCATTGGCGCCATCCATTCGGTCGTTTTCGGCGGATTTGCGTCCAACGAGCTGGCGGTGCGCATTGACGATGCCAAGCCCAAATTGATCATCACCGCATCCTGCGGCATCGAGGTCAGCCGCGTCATCGAATACTTGCCGCTGTTGAACGGCGCCATCGACCTGGCCAAACACAAGCCCGACGGCTGCATTGTCCTGCAGCGCCCCGAGGCGAAGGCCGAATTGACCGAGGGGCGCGATCTCGATTGGAACGAAGCCATGGAAGGCGCCGAGGCGGTCGATTGCGTGCCTGTTTTGGCGACCGATCCTCTTTACATCCTTTACACCTCCGGCACCACGGGCGAGCCCAAGGGCGTGGTCCGCGACAACGGCGGCCACCTGGTGGCTTTGAAGTGGTCGATGAAGAACGTCTACGGCGTCGATCCCGGCGACGTCTATTGGGCGGCGTCGGACGTCGGCTGGGTGGTCGGCCATTCCTATATCGTTTACGCGCCGCTGTTTCACGGCTGCACGACCATCCTTTACGAGGGCAAGCCGGTCGGCACCCCCGACGCCGGCGCCTTTTGGCGGGTCATCAGCGATCACAAGGTCAACGTGCTGTTTACCGCGCCGACGGCGTTCCGCGCCATCAAGCGCGAGGACCCGGATGGCGTATTGATGAAGGATTACGACCTTTCGTCGTTCCGCTACCTGTTCCTGGCCGGCGAACGCACCGACCCCGATACCCTCCATTGGGCCGAGGAAAAGATCGGCGTGCCGGTGATCGACCATTGGTGGCAGACCGAAACCGGATGGGCCATCGCCGCCAATTGCGTCGGCCTGCATGAATTCCCGGTCAAGCCGGGATCGCCGACCAAGGCGGCGCCCGGCTGGAGCGTGCATATCCTCAATGCCGAAAACGAACCGGTAAAAACCGGCGATATCGGCGCCCTTAGCCTCAAGCTGCCGCTGCCGCCTTCCAGCCTGTTGACGCTTTGGAACGCCGACGAACGGTTCGTCGAATCCTATCTGGAGGAATTCCCCGGCTACTACAAAACGGCGGACGCCGGCTACCAGGACGAGGATGGTTACCTCTATATCATGGCCCGAACCGACGACATCATTAACGTCGCCGGGCACCGGCTTTCCACCGGCGGCATGGAAGAGGTCCTGGCCAACCACCCGGACGTCGCCGAATGCGCCGTCATCGGCGTCGCCGACGACCTCAAGGGACAATTGCCGGTCGGATTCCTGGTGCTGAAAGCGGGCGTCACCAAGGACCACGCCGAAATCGTTTCCGAGGTGGTGGCGATGGTCCGCGACCGGATCGGCCCCGTCGCCGCCTTCAAGAAGGCCGTCGTGGTGAACGGCCTGCCGAAGACCCGTTCAGGCAAGATTCTCCGCGGCACCATGCAGAAAATCGCCGACAACGAGGAATACAAGATGCCGGCGACCATCGACGATCCGGCGGTCCTGGATGAAATGGACGAAGCCCTGCAAGGGATCGGCTACGCGTCCGCGCGCAAGGCGTAATCCGGCATTGGGGCCTTGGCCGCCCTCGTCCTGGGGCGGCAACGGTAGAACAGGAAAATCAGCTTTTTTCGACGTCGTCGGCCGCGTCCTTGGCCGCGGCATCGGATGTCGGCGCGAAAATGTCTTCGGCCGCCTTCAACACATCCGGCGTCGCCATGGCTTCTCCCGGTTCGCCGTCCTCGGGGCTGCCTTCGGTCGCCGGCGGCTCTTCCGGTTCAGGCTCTTCGGCCGGTTTGGGGATGCCCTTGACCAGAAGAGTCTCGCCCGGGGCCAGGTGGGCGGCCGGATTTACCGGCGCCGGGTCGGGCTCCGGTGCCACGGGGGCACCCGGGGCCGGGTCCACGGGGGCGGGCGCTTCGGCGGCGGCCGGCGCCGCGGCTTCATCGACGGGCTGGGCTTGCGATTCCCGCACCTTGC
>JADFMB010000133.1 GCA_022564115.1 Pseudomonadota bacterium | reverse complement strand
CGAAAACATGGGTTTTTCCGGCTAATCAGAAGTATGGAAGCATGGGGTCGGGTCTTGAAGTATGGAAGCATGGGGTCGGGTCTTGTATTGCCACATTTTACCGTTAGGCGCATCCGGTTTGGCCACCATCGCCGGCTATTTTGGAGTCCATGACGGCACCGTCGGTCGGGCCGTGAAGCGGGCGGAAGGCGGCGGTTGATCAAGGGCCCCGAGGGGGCCGATACGGCAATGCAAGACCTGACCCCATTTCCCACGTGACCCCATTTCCCACGGCATGACCCCATTTCCCACGGCAATGCAAGACCCGACCCCATTTCCCATGGACCCCATTTCCCATGTATCATTTTCTCCTCTCAAGCCTTCACGCTCATTAATTGAGCAGTTAACATCACGCCTCCACAATAAAGGGAGGGAGGTATGTTTGTCTGGGAATGGCTGGCGGTCAAAATTGAAGGATGGCGTTTCTCTAGGTTCATTGGTGTCGTGCAACCATACGCGATCATCATCGCCATATTCGCGTTCGCTATTGAATTGGGAGATCGCACTGAGGAACGTTCTGCGAGGGCATGGCAGTTGGTAAACACCCCATCGCAAGGGAATAGCGGTAAGATAGAAGCCCTTCAGTTTCTTAATCAGCAGGACTACTTGTTCTGGCCCGATTTTGTTGTCTCGCCCCCTCCTTTGGGATGGGATAGTTGGTGGCCTAAAGAACCAAAATGGTGGCCGCTTTCGAAGCAGAAAACCCGCTTGGTTCAGATCGATTTGACGCCTAAAGGGGTAAATAGAGTTGGCGAATACCCGGGTAAGTGTACCTACCGCACTTTTTTGTTTAAGGTTCATTTGCCAAATGCGATTTTGCCACTTGCAAAATTGAATTGCGTTTTCCTCGCTGAGGCCAATCTCGGCTGGGCCAACCTCAACGCGGCTAACCTCAACGGGGCCATCCTCAGCAAGGCCAACCTCAGCAAGGCCAACCTCAGCGGGGCCGACCTCAGCGGGGCCTACCTCAGCGGGGCCGACCTCAGCGGGGCCGTCCTCACCGGGGCCGTCCTCACCGGGGCCAACCTCAGCGAGGTAAAAAATCTCACACAAAATCAGCTTGAAGCCGTCCGACCATCGCCATCGCCTACTTCACTTCCCGACGGTCTGACGTGGCCATTTGTCGAGAAAGACGGCGAGTGGGTGTTGAAGGAATAATCGCGTAGCGGTAATGTCAGGTGTCTCAATCGGGGGACATTTGTGCTCATGCTCGCAGGTCCCCTAATGGGCCATTGGCGGACCTGCATCAAACCGGGCATCAAGCCGGGCATCAAGCCGGGCATCGAACCGGGCAAAGGTCATTCAATAATTCCACTTTTGTTCTTGACTTGATTATTTAAATATGATCTAATTCCTTAATCCAGTTTATTAAGGAATTAAGGTAACAATCAAGCCGCGTCATGGGGCGCGGCCGAAGCCCCGTCATGCATCCCCCTTGCTGGACGACCGGAAGGAGAAAATGACGACCGATGACGACATCAGCGGCCCTTTTGCGGCGCCGAAACAAGCAGAATCAATGGCTTAAGTCACAAAAGGCACGGAAAAACGACGACTTAAGGACGACACGGGGACGACGCAATGACGACACGGTGACGACTTGATGACGACTTGCGGACGACACGGTGACGACTCGCGAAAAATCCACTGGCGACTTACCGAAGACCCCGGCCTTGACCTTCCAGTGACTGGAAGCTTATATAATGATTCCACCTTACTGGAAGGTTAGTGGATAGCCCCATGAACGCGCCCTTTGAACAAACCGCAACGATAACCAACAAAACCCCGGCGACGGACCTCCAACACCTGTCCTTGCAGGTCGGGGGCATGACCTGCGCGTCGTGCGTCAGCCGCGTCGAAAAGGTGCTGCTGGCCGTGCCCGGCGTCGGCGAGGCGGTGGTCAACCTGGCCAACGAACGGGCGACCGTCGCCTACCATGCCGGCGAAGTCGACCCCGGCCGTATCGCGGCGGCCATCGAGACCGCCGGCTATTCGGCGCGCCCGGTCACCGGCCAGGAAACGGACGACCGCGAACGCGCCGCCCGCGAGGCGGAATTGGCCGTGCTCAAACGCGATCTGTTGTTGGCCGCCGCCTTCACGGCGCCGCTGTTCCTTATCGCCATGTTGAAGATGGCCCCCGGAATCGGCGGCTTGATGTTCGGGGTGATGGCCGAGCGCGGCTGGATGGGGGTCGAATGGCTGCTGGCGACGCCGGTCCAGTTCTACGCCGGGCGGCGGTTCTACCGCCACGGCTGGGCCGAATTGAGCCATCTTAACCCAGGCATGAACAGCCTGGTGATGCTCGGCGCTTCCGCCGCCTATTTCTATTCCCTGTTGGCCCTCCTGGTGCCGGCGATCTTTCCCGAGAACACGGCGACGTCGTATTTCGAGGCCGCCGGGGTCATCATCACGCTGATTCTGCTCGGCCGTTATCTGGAAGCCATCGCCAAGGGCCGGACGTCGGAGGCGATCCGCAAACTGATGCGGATCCAGGCCAAGACCGCCCGCGTTGTCCGTGACGGCGAGGAAATGGAAATCCCCATCGAGGAGGTGGTGTTGGGGGAATGGGTTGTTGTCCGCCCGGGCGAACGCCTCGCCGTCGACGGGGTGGTGACGGAGGGTTCCAGCTACGTCGATGAATCGATGATCACCGGCGAACCGGCGCCGGTGGAGAAACGGTCCGGCGACGAGGTCGTCGGCGGCACCGTCAACAAGACCGGCGCATTTACCTTAAAGGCGACGCGCGTCGGCGCCGACACGGTGCTCAGCCAGATCATCCGCATGGTCGAGGAGGCGCAAGGCACCAAGCCGCCGATCCAAAGGCTGGCCGACAAGATCGCCGGCATCTTCGTGCCCGTGGTCCTCGTCTTCGCGGCGCTGACTTTCGCCGTCTGGCTTTTTTACGGGCCCGATCCGGCCCTCAGCTTCGCCTTCGTGACCTCGGTCTCGGTGTTGCTGATCGCGTGCCCGTGCGCCATGGGGCTGGCGACGCCGACGGCGATCATGGTCGGGTCGGGCAAGGGCGCCGAAATGGGAGTGCTGTTCCGCAAGGGCGCGGCGCTCGAGGTGCTGGCCCGGGTCGACACGGTGATTCTGGACAAGACCGGCACCTTGACCAAGGGGCAGCCGGAAATGACCGATTTCGACGCCATCGGATCCGAGGCCACGGAAATCCTCCGTCTCGTCGCCGCCGCCGAATCGAAAAGCGAACACCCGATCGCCGAGGCCATCGTCGGCGCCGCCCGGGACAAGGGCCTGGATATCCCAAACGTGTCGGATTTCAAGGCCGAGCCCGGCTTCGGCATCGAGGCCGGCGTCGAAGGCCGCCGGGTGCAGGTCGGCGCGGATCGGTATATGGAACGCCTCGGCATCGACCTCAAGGATGTCGAGGCGCGGGCCGGCGAACTGGCCGCCGAGGCCAAGACGCCCCTCTATGCGGCCGTCGACGGAAAACTGGCGGCGGTGATCGCCGTCGCCGACCCGTTGAAGGACAGCAGCCGGGAAGCCATCGGGGCGCTTCATGGCCTCGGCCTCGAAGTCGCCATGCTGACCGGCGACAACCGCGGGACCGCCGAAGCCATCGCCCGCCAGGCCGGCATCGACAGGGTCATGGCCGAGGTCCTGCCCGGCCAGAAAGCCGACGAGGTCAAGCGCCTTCAGGCCGGCGGCAAAAAGGTCGCCTTCGTCGGCGACGGCATCAATGACGCCCCGGCCCTGGCCCAGGCCGACGTCGGCATCGCCATCGGCTCCGGCACCGATATCGCCATCGAGGCCGCCGACGTGGTCCTGATGTCCGGCGACCTGCGGGGAATCGTCAACGCCGCCGGGCTGTCGAAGCGGGTGCTGAGGACGATCTGGAGCAATTTTTTCTGGGCCTACGCCTATAACGTGGTCCTGATCCCGGTCGCCGCCGGGGTGCTGTATCCGCTTTGGGGATTGCTGTTGAACCCGATGCTGGCGGCCGGCGCGATGAGCATATCAAGCGTCTTCGTGGTCACCAATTCGTTGCGCCTGCGCGGGTTCCGGCCACCCATCGAGGGCGGGCGCCGGGTCATTCAGGTGACGCCCGGAAATATCGAACAAGCGGCATGATTTCGCATGGAGGATCAAAATGAACATCGGCGAAGCGGCATCGGAATCCGGCGTCCCCGCCAAAACCATCCGCTATTATGAAAGCATCGGCCTCATCCCGCCGGCGATCCGGGCCGAGAACGGTTACCGGAACTACTCCGTTTTCGACATCCAGACCCTGAAGTTCATCCAGCACGCCCGGCGGCTCGGGTTTTCGGTCAAGGACGTGGGCGGCCTGTTGGAGCTTTGGCGGGACAAAAGCCGGACCAGCGCCGACGTCAAGGCCCTGGCCCTGAAACATATTTCGGACGTCGAAAAACGCATTGCCGAGCTGCAATCCATCCGCATGACGCTGATCGACCTGACCGACCGCTGCCATGGCGACGACCGGCCCGATTGTCCGATCCTCGAGGACCTGGCGGCCGGCCCCGATGGCTGAAGGCGATGGCTGAAGCGATGACCGGAGGCGGGGGTAAAAAAACAGCGGGACTAGGGCATTTCCGGTTCACGCAGGTACACCGAAAATTCCCTAACTCATTGATTTTACGCAAATACGTCGTCGCAAACGATTCCGTTTGCTCGGGATTTGCTCTAACCGGCGCGGCGCTTGCGGCGGTCAAAACCGCCGTAAAGCTCGTCCCCATGGCGCCGGCGGTCGGGACCGAAGAAGTCGCTGATCCGGATGAACGGCCGGTTGTTTTCGATCGCCGCGCAGAGGCGGGAATAGATGGTTTTCGCCGACACCGGCTTGGCCAGATATTCGGTCATGCCCCTGTCCCGCGCGGTGCACACGTGCTGGAATTCCGTATTGGCGGTACAGATGATGACCGGAACGAAGGGATCTGAGCTTTCCTGGTCCTGGCGGACCCGGGTCAAAAAGGCCATGCCGTCCAGGCCATGGGCCCAATCGCACAGGATAAGATCGATCTGGAATTGCTTGAACAAGTCCCAGGCCATTTCCGGGTTGGGGGTGCTGTGGACCGTCGGTACGCCGAACTCGCTGAACACATCGGTCAGCAGTCTGCGCACCAGAAGGTGCTTTTCAAGCACGAGTAAACTCACCTGTCCCAAATCATAGGAACGCATGGCACGTCTCACTCCGATGGTACATTGGCGTTGGCCGCCAATTTCGTTTCAACTTCGCAATGTAGCATGTGAAACTTACACCAAAATGACAAAAAAGATTCACCAACCTTTAAATCCAGACCTGGGCCGGGAAAAAAATGATGGCGGGCAGTCATTCCCTTGCCTCCCTTGGCCGGGCGGGCGGCTGGGACAGGTGTTTGGCCCGAGGCCGTTTCAGGCGCCCGTTCATGCGTCCCTGGGGCTCGCGCCCGCCGCGCGGCGGGACGCCGCATGCGATGCGGAAGGCGAACGGTAATGGCCATTAAGTCCCGGACCCGTAATGCCGGCGACAAAAAATCGGGGGCGCCGGGCCGGCGGCCCCGATTGCGTCTGAATCCCCTTCGCCAGGCGTTTTTCGTCGGACTGGCCGTGGCCGGAATCGCTATCGGATACGGCGTAGGATTCCTGACCAAAACCACCCCGCCGCCGGCACCGTCGGAGTCTGCCGCCCCGGCAACGCTTCCGCCCCTGCTTCCCGAAGGCACCAAGGGGCAGCAAGGGAAACCCGTGCGCGCCTATGAAGAGGCCCTGCCCAAGGACATCATCGAACCAACCGAAACCCGGCCCGCCGTCAAGGTTCTCAGGGGTGCTGCGGAAAAGACGCCAGTTCCCGGTGCCCAGGCGGCCAAAACCCCGGGCCCCGGCAATCAAGGCCCTGCCCAGACCAAGGAAGCCGCGCCGGCGGGGGAAGAATCCGCGGGCCCAAAAACGGCGGCCGAGACGGAGCCGTCCCCGGCGAAAGCCGAAGAGGCGAAACAACCGCCAAAGCCTGAATCGCCGCCCGAACCGTCGTCCGAGACGGCCTCCTTGCCCCCGGCCGTTCCCCTTGAGGGTAAGGCGGGAGGCAAGAAAGCCAGGATCGCCATCGTCATCGACGACCTCGGGCGTAACATCGCGGTCTTGGATGAGCTCGAGTCGCTGGGCGTGACGTTGAGCTATTCGGTCCTTCCGTTCGAGAGCCATACGGCTGCCGTGGTGGCGCATCTGAGACGACGTCGGCAGGAGATCCTCTGTCATCTGCCGATGGAGGCGTTGGGATTGGCCAACCCCGGTCCTGGTGCTCTGCTGCGATCGATGTCCGACCGCGAACTACTGCGCAATCTCCGAGATGCCTTGGATGCTGTTCCCGGTGCAACCGGTGTCAACAACCACATGGGCTCCGTGTTCTCGGCCGACCGGCCGGCGATGAGCATCGTTCTCGAAGTGCTCCGGCAGAGGCAGCTGTACTTCTTGGACTCGCGCACGAGCCCGGAGACGGTCGGCTTTGCTATGGCGAGGGAGTTGGGGCTGCCGGCTGCGGAACGTCAGGTGTTTCTGGATCGGGAGCGCGACGCGGCTGCGATCGAGGAGCAGTTCGGTCGTTTGCTCGAGGCGGCGACCGAAGAAGGAGTGGCTGTTGCCATCGGCCATCCCTACCCGGAGACACTGCAGGTTCTCCGGCGTGAGATCCCACGGGCCGTTGCCGGCGGTTTTCGCTTTGTCCGGGTCAGCGAGGTGCTGCAGGACTCCTGAGGCCGGCCGGCCCCTTCCTGGAAGGTGATTGCTGTGCGAGAGATTCGTGACTAGCAAAGGCCCGGGATCAAGGCACCGAACCGTCCTGCTCCTTGGCCGCGTCCCACAGCGCGTCGAGTTCCGCGAGCGTCGCTTCCGTCAGTCGGCGCTTCTGCCCCGCCAGGGAGCGCTCAATGAAGCGGAACCGGCGGCGGAACTTCAAGTTCGACCGTGCTAGCGCGGCCTCTGGATCGACGTTGAGGTGACGGGCGAGGTTGGCGACAGCAAAGAGTAGGTCGCCGATTTCTTCATAGCGGCGCTTCGAGCCTTCGGAGAGAGCAGCTTCCACCTCGCGGAGCTCCTCGCGGACCTTCTCCACGACGTCATCGGCCGAGGCCCAGTCGAAGCCGACGCCGGCAGCCTTCTGCGTCATCCTGTAGCTGGCTACCAGGTTCGGTAGAGACGAGTTGACGCCGTCCAGCACAGATGAGTCACCCTCGCTTCGTTCTAGCTTGTTCCGCTCCCAGGCTTGGGCTACTTCGTCGCGATTGCCGGCGTCCTCGTCTCCGAAGACGTGTGGGTGGCGCTGGACCATTTTCTTGTAGACACAGTCGATCGCGTCGGACAGGCCAAAGCGGCCTTCTTCTTGGTTGAGACGACCGAGGAACGCCAGTTGAAAGAGAAGGTCGCCCATCTCCTCTTTCAGACCGTCCCAATCCTCGTTGTCAAGGGCTTC
>JADFMB010000009.1:16085-31273 GCA_022564115.1 Pseudomonadota bacterium | reverse complement strand
TCATGCTTTTTCGACCGTTTTAATGCCATGTTCATCGATTGCGCCTCTCTATTCGTTTCTGGCCAGGGCCGTTGCCGTCCAGGGTGACAATACTTTTCGGCCATAACCGGGCTATGTCCGGTATTTATCGGAATGGTTCGAAAGATTTCATTCAAAACCGTTCCCGGCCCATCTCAAACTAAGGCAAGGAAAAACGATGGACAGGGTGGGGGTGGGCTTGATCGTGGTTAATTGGCGGCGCAATCGGCGTTTTAAGTGGCCACCGAGCCGTTTTCCTTGACCCAGGTCCAGGTCGCCTCGAGGGCTTTTTCGATGCATCCGAGCAGTTCGTCTATTTCGGCCTCGGAAATGATAAGCGGCGGGCAGACGGCGAGGGTATCGCCGATGGCGCGGATCAGCAGCCCTTCATCCTGTGCCCGGCCCTGGAAATGGCCGCCGACGCCGAGTTTGGGGTCGAAAGCCTCCTTGGTGGCCTTGTCGCGGACCAGTTCCATCCCGGCGACCAGACCGACGCCGCGGACTTCGCCGACCAGGGGATGGTCGGCGAATTTCCGGAGCCCGTCCTGAAAGCGCGGGCCAAGGGCGCGGACCCGGCCGACGATATCGCGTTCTTCGTAGATATTCAGGGTTTCCAACGCCACCGCCGCCGCCACCGGATGTCCGCCATAGGTGGACCCGTGGCCGAAAAGGCCCAGTTTTTCACTTTCCTTGACCATGGCCTGGTAAATGGGTTCGGAAATCATCAGCGCCGCAATCGGAATATAGGCCGACGACAGCGCCTTGGCGCAGGTGATCATGTCCGGCTTCATGCCATAGGTCTGCGTGCCCCACATGTTGCCGGTGCGCCCGAAGCCGCAGATCACTTCGTCGGCCAACATCAACACGTCGTATTTCCCGAGCACGGCCTGGATTTTCTGGAAATAGGTCGCCGGTGGCACGATGACGCCGCCCGCCCCCATGACCGGCTCGGCGAAGAAGGCGGCGATGGTGTCCGGGCCTTCCTCGACGATCAACTTCTCCAGGTTCTCGGCGCAGCGCGACGCGAAATCCTCTTCCGACTCGCCCTCTTCGGCCTCGCGGTAGTAATGCGGACAATCCGTGTGCAGGAAGCGATCGATAGGCAAGTCGAAATCGTCGTGAATGGGAGACAGCCCCGTCAGGCTGCCGGAGGCGACCGTAATCCCGTGATAGGCCCGGTCGCGGGAGATGATCTTCTTTTTTTCCGGCCGACCGAGGGCGTTGTTGTAGTACCAGATCAGCTTGATCGCCAAATCGTTGGCTTCCGAGCCCGAATTGGCGAACAATACCTTCGACATCGGCGCCGGGGCGATGGAGATCAGCTTCGCCGCCAGCTCGATGGTAATGTCGGGGGTCTTGTGGGCGAATCCGTGGTAGTAGGGGAGCCTCTTCAGGGCCTGGGTGGCGGCTTCGATCAGGCGATCCTCGGAGAATCCCAAAGACGTGCACCACAACCCGGCCAGGCCTTCGATATAGGTCCTGCCGCTGTCGTCCCGGACGCGGATGCCCTCGCCGCCGGTAATGATCAGCGGGCCCCGATCCTGGTGTTTCTTGAGATTGGTATAGCCGTGCACGTGATAGGCGATATCGCGGCTGGCGGCGGAATTCCCGCGGTCGGTCATGCAAAAATCCTCTTAGAGATTGAGACGCCCTTTTGGCTGGTTCTTTTTAGTCCTACAATTTTCATCAATGAGTTGAAAGGGCGTAAGGCGATAGGGTGGCAGGGTCCTCAAACCACGGCAAAGACGCCGAACCGGGCAGGGAAGAAACGGCGGCGATGCTTCTGCGGCAGGTCCGCGAAGTGGCCGCCGAGCTGCGCCCCCATTTATCCCAAACCCCGGTCACCCTGGACAGTCTGCTGGACAAGGACCTGGGCTTCGACAGCCTGGGCCGGGTCGAGCTTCTGGTCCGGATCGAACGCGCCTTCGGGATCTCGCTGCCGGATAACGCCTTCGCCAACGCCGAAACGCCCCGCGATTTGCTGCGGGCGGTCCTCGGCGCCGCCAAAGGTTTAAATGGGGCCGAAGGAATTCCCATACAAGCGGATATCGGCCTCGAAGCCATCGGGGACGCCGGGGACCTGCCCCATGGGGCCGCCACCCTGACCGAGGTTTTGGACTTCCATGCCCGGGTCCATCCCGAGCGGCCGCACATCAGGTTTTACAGCGACGAAGGCGACGGCGAGACCCTTTCCTATCGGGACCTCAAGGAAGGCGCCGAACGCCTCGCCGCCGGCCTGCAACGACAAGGGTTCGAGCCCGGCCAGTCGGCGGTCCTCATGCTGCCCACCGGGGCGGATTATTTCTTCAGCTTTTTCGGTGTTCTTTACGCCGGCGGGGTGCCGGTCCCCATCTATCCGCCGGGACGCCCGAGCCAGATCGAGGAACACCTCACCCGTCACGCCGCCATCATCGACAACGCCCAATGCGCGATCATGATCACCGTGCCGGAAGCCCAGCGCTTCGCCGGGCTGATGGCGGGCCACGCGGAAACCCTCAAGGGCGTCGTCACCGTCGGGGAATTGATGAAGCGGGTGGGATCGTTAAGCCGGCCGGTGCTCCGGGACCGGGACATCGCCTTTCTGCAATACACCTCGGGCAGCACCGGGGCGCCCAAAGGGGTGATGCTGACCCACGCCAACCTGATGGCCAACATCCGGGCCATGGGCGAGGCGCTGGAGGCCACCCCCGGGGACACGTTCGTCAGTTGGCTGCCCCTTTATCATGACATGGGCCTGATCGGGGCGTGGCTCGGCAACCTCTATTACGCCAGCCCCTTGGTCATCATGTCGCCGCTGGATTTCCTGGCCCGCCCGAAACGTTGGCTGTGGGCGATCCACCGGGCCCGGGGGACGATCTCGGCGGCGCCCAATTTCGCCTATGAACTGTGCCTCAACCGGATCGCCGACAAGGACATCGAAGGCCTGGACCTGAGTTCCTGGCGCCTGGCCATTAACGGCGCCGAGGCCATCAACCCCGATACCCTGCAAAGGTTCGCCGGCCGGTTCCGGGAATACGGGTTCGATGCCCAAGCGGTGACGCCGGTCTATGGGCTGGCCGAATGTTCGGTGGGGCTGGCCTTCCCGCCCGTCGGCCGGGGGCTGGTCATCGACCGGGTGAAGCGCGAGAAGTTCATGAATAGTGGCCGGGCCGAGGTCGCGGATGACGCCGACGATGCCGACGGGGCCGACGGGGCCGACGGGCGGGCGCTCCGCTTCGTCAATTGCGGGCGGCCCTTGCCCCAACATCAAATCAGGATCGTCGATGACGCCGGGCGCGAGGTCCCGGAACGCCAGCAAGGCCGGTTGCAGTTCCTGGGCCCGTCGGCCACGGTTGGTTATTTCCGCAACCCAAGGGAAACCGAGGCTTTGTTTGACGGCGAGTGGCTGAATTCCGGCGACTTGGCCTATATCGCCGGCGGCGACGTGGTTATCACCGGCCGCACCAAGGACCTCATCATCCGCGGCGGGCGCAATATTTATCCGGCCGAACTGGAGGATGCAATCGGCGATCTGGACGGGGTGCGGAAAGGCAACGTCGCCGTCTTCGGCAGCGCCGATCCGGCCACCGGCACGGAACGCCTGGTGGTCCTGGCCGAAACCCGCAAACGCAAGCCCGAGGACCAGGAACGCCTGCGGTCCGCCATCAACACCCTGGGCGTGGATTTAATCGGCGCCCCCCCCGACGACGTTGTCCTAGCGCCGCCCCGGACCGTCCTCAAGACGTCGAGCGGCAAGATCCGCCGCGCCGCGTGCCGGGAACTCTACGAAAAGGGCCTGATCGGCAAACCGCCCGCCGCGATTTGGTTGCAAGTCGCCCGCATGACCCTGGCCTCGGCCGGGCCTAGGGCCCGCAAGGCTTTGCGCGGCGTTGGCGTGTTGTTGTTCGGCGCCTATGCCTGGGGTTTGATCGGGTTGATGGCGCCGGTGTTGTGGCTGGGCGCCGTCATCGTCCCTTCCGTCGGCGGGCGGTGGGCCGGTCTTGGCGGCGGGGTGCGGCTGCTGGCGTGGCTGTTGGGGGCGCGGTTGTCGGTTCGGGGTTTAGAAAACCTGCCGCCCAAGGGCCGGGCCGCGGTCTTCGTTTCCAACCACGCCAGCTACCTGGACGCCTTCATCCTCAGCGCCGCCTTGCCCCGGCCGGTCCGGTTCGTCGCCAAGGCCGAGCTGAGGAATTCGTGGATGACGCGCGTCCCGCTTCAACGGCTGCAAGCCGAGTTCGTCGAACGGTTCGACCGCGAACGGGGAATCGACGACGCCGGACGGGTGACCCAGGGCCTGCGGGACGGGTACTCGCCGCTGTTTTTCGCCGAAGGGACCCTGTCGCGGATGCCGGGGTTGCTGCCTTTTCTTATGGGCGCTTTCGTCACCGCGGCGGAAGCGGACGCGCCGATCGTGCCGGTCATCATTCGCGGCACCCGCTCGATGTTGCGCGACGGTTCCTGGTTGCCGAGGCCGGGGACCATCACCGTCATTATAGGAAAAACCATCGAGCCGGACCCGGCCGCCGGAGAGGAAGGGATTTGGGCGCGGGCGGTGTCGCTTCGCGACCGGGCGCGCCGCGAGATCCTCAAGCATTCCGGCGAGCCCGACCTCGAGCGGGAGGACTCGCCGGTCACGGCCTTGAAAGAGCAACCCTAAGGCCGCCTGTGGATAGAGTATCCACAAATTAACTATTTGAAATTAAATAATAAATTATCCTTATCCCCCTCTATCCCCAAGTTTCCCCAGGCTTTTCCATAGAGTTATCCAAGGCCGTTTCCGGGCCCTCACCCCCTTCTTTCCGTCGCCCTCGGGTCGAGGGCGTCCTGGAGCCCGTCGCCGAGGAAGTTGAACGCGATCACGGTGACGAAGATCAAGACGCCGGGATAAAACGCCAACGACGGCGCCTCGAAGATCAGTTCCTGGGCGTTGGTCAACAGGTTCCCCCAGCTCGGGATCGGCGGCTGGATGCCGAGGCCGAGGAAGCTCAACACCGATTCCAGCAAAATCACGTTGCCCACCGACAGGGTCGTGGCGACGATGATCGGCGACGCCAAGTTGGGCAGGATGTGGACGGTCATGATCCTGAACGCCGAGGCGCCCTGGGCCTCGGCGGCGAGGACGAATTGGCGTTCGCGGAGCGAAAGCGCCGTGCCACGGACCAGCCGCGCCACCGTCGTCCAGCCGACCAGGGCGACGATGACGATGATGCGGTAAAGGCTGATGTATTCCGATGTCGCCACGGCCTCGGGCAGGCCGATCTTGCCGAGGTCGAGGGCCGCCAGGACGATCAACAGCGGCAGCAGCGGCAGGGCTATCACCCCGTCGGTGGTCCGCATCAGGAAGGCGTCCAGCCGGCCGCCGTAATATCCGGCCATCAGCCCGACCATGGTGCCGATGACCGCCGAGGCGAAGGCCGCCGTCAAGCCGACGATAAGCGATATCCGGCCGCCGTAAAGCAGCCTGACCAGGATATCGCGGCCGATCTCGTCGGTGCCCAGCGGGTGCGCCCAACTGGCCGCCTGAAAACGGTTGAACAGGTCGACGGCGCCGGCGTCGACGCCGATCAGGGCCTCGGCCAGGGGCGCCGACAGCGCCGCCAGGGCCAGGGCCGCCAACACGCCCAGGCTGGCGACGGCGAGGCGGTGCTTGAGGAAACGCCGCCCGGTCAGCGCCCACACGGTTTCGCCTTTGCCGCCCGGCGCGCTCATCGTTCGATCTCGCGGAAGGAAATGCGCGGGTCAAGCCACACATAGGCGACGTCGGCGAGGAAATTGCCTACCAGGGTCAGCAGCGTCGCCAGCAGCAGCGCCACCAGCGCCAGGTTGAAATCGTTGCCCATGATGGCGTCGTAGATCAGCCGCCCCATGCCCGGCCAGGCGAAGATGGTCTCGGTGATCAGGGCGCCGGAGAACAGGTACCCAAAATCGAGGGCGATGATGGTGACCACGGGGATCAACGCGTTTCTGAGCGCGTGACCGAAGACGACGCGGGCCTCGCTGGCGCCGGTCGCCCGCGCGGTGCGGATATAGTCCTGGCGCAGGGTCTCGATCATCGCGGCGCGCATATAGCGCGTGTGGCCGCCGATGGAAGCGATGGTCAGGCTGGCCACCGGCAGAACGAGATATCGCGCGTTTTCCCAAATCCCCCCGGCGCCGAGGGTACCCAGCCCGCCCGCCGGCAGGACCCCTAAAATGACCGCGAAGACGATGATCAGCATCAACGCCAGCCAGAACGGCGGCACCGAGATGCCGGCGAAGGCGGCCAGGTTGATGGCGTAATCGGTCTTCGAATAGGGGCGGTAGGCGGCGGCGATGCCGGCCGGCAGGGCGATCGCCAGCGCCAGGGCGAAGCTCAACCCCAACAGGATCACCGTGTTGCCCATGGCCGGGACGATGACCTGCATCACCGGCTTGGCGTGCAGGCGGGAATAGCCGAAATCGCCCGACAACGCCGCCGCCAGCCAGTTGCCGTAGCGCTCGAAGATGGATTTGTTGAGCCCGTATAGCTCCCTAAGCCGGGCCGCGTCCTCGGCCGTAATCTTCGGATCGGCGGTGATCATCAGGTCCACCGGGTCGCCCGGCATCAGCCCGATCAGCGAATAGACGGCAAACGACATCAGCCCCAGGACAAGGGCCGACTGCCAAAGGCGGTTTAAAAGGAAGCGGGTCATGGGGGAGGAGTTTTCACCGCTGGCGCGACGGCGGGCAAAAGGAAACCCAGCCTCATGCGGGGCTATGCGGCCACATGAACCCGGCGCTTGATTTCCTCGCCAAGCCGGTTTTCCACCATGTCGAGGTCATAGGTCGTCTGGAGGTTCATCCAGAATTCCGGACCGGTGGCGAAATAGCGGCCGAGCCGAAGCGCGGTGTCGGCGCTGATGCCGCGTTTGGCGTTGAGGATCTTGCTGATGCGGTCGGGAGGAATGCCGAGATCGAGTGAGAGCTTATGGCCGCTGATGCCGCGTGCCTCGATTTCGCGTTTGACGATGCGGCCGGGGTGTACGGGCATGGGCATGGGGGTCATCCTTTATGATAGTCCGTAATTTCCACGTCGCAGGCGTGGCCGTTCCGGAATTTGAAACAAACCCGCCAGGGGCCGTTGACCGTCATCGCCCACTGACCCTTGCGGGTGCCTTTGAGCCGGTGAAGCCCGACGCACTTGAGGGGGCTCAACTGGTTGATGGCCGAAGCCGCATTGAGCATTTTCAGGACTTCAAGGGCCCCCTCACGGTCAAGACCGGAAAACCCACGCGTTATTCCTTGCTCGTAAACCTTGCGGGATTTGGCGTTCTTCCATGTCTTGATCACGGAGTCAGATTATAACGTCAAGCATTAGGCGTCAAACAATAAATCCCTTTCGCGGCACGGACCAGCCCCAAAACAAGGGCCGGCTGCCAGAGGCGGTGGAAAAGGAAACGGGTCATGGGAGTTGGCGCCCCGCCTTAGAGTTTTTCCGCCCGCCAGTTTTCCACCCACAGGGTCGAAATGTCCTGGTGGCCGGTGGGTTCCAGCCCCTTAAGCCATTTCGGCAGGATATAGGGCTCGGCGCGGAAATAGAGCGGGATGACGGGAAGCTCGGTAGCGTAAATTTCCTGCAACCGCCGCCACAGCTTCTTGCGCTTGCTCCGGTCCAGCTCGACTTCGATGGTTTCCAGCAGCTCGTCCATCTCGGTGTTCTTGAACCCGGTGTAGTTCTGGCCGGCGAAATTGTTGTCCTTGGTCGGGATGTGGGCCGAATGGAGGGTGGTGCGGGGGACGCCTTCCGGGGCGCTGATCCAGGCGTACATGGCGAGGCCGGTAAACTTGCGCTCGGTCACCGTCTGGCCGAAGAACACGCGCGCCGGCTCGTTCCTGATGCGGACGTCGATGCCCGCCGCCTTCCACTGGCTTTGCAGCACCTGCTCGACCAGTTCCCGGGACCGGTTGCCGGCCGTGGTCATGATTTCGAGCGCCAGGCGCTTGCCCTTCTTGTCGTGGCGGATGCCGCGCTTGCCGATGGTCCAGCCGGCGTCGTTCAGCAGCTTCGCCGCCTTCTTCGGATCGTAAGGGTATTTAGGGATGTCGTCGGCATGGACCCAATCGAGCGGGTTGACGCTCGAGTGCGCGACCGGCTGCTGGCCGTCGAACAGTTCCTGGCTGATGGCGTCGCGGTCGATGGCGTAAATCAGCGCCCGGCGGACGCGGATATCCTGGAGGATCGGGTTGTCGAGATTGAGGTCGATGTGTTCGTAAATCAGGCCCGGCTTGTAGATGATGTTGAAATTGCCGCCTTGGCGCTTCTCGAACGCGATCGCCTGATCGACGGTCAGCCCCAGCTCGCCGGAGATCATGTCGATGTTGCCGGACAGCAGATTCGCCTCGAGCGCCGCGGTATTCGGAATGACCCGGACGACGATGCGCTTGAAATGCGGTTTCCTGCCCCACCAGGTCGGGTTGGGCGCCAGCACCACATGCGAGCCGGTGACCACCTTTTCGATCAGGTAGGGCCCGTAATAAAGCCCCTTGTTGGTGGTGTCGGTGTCGAAGGCGGTGCGGTTCTTGTAGGCCACCGGATCGGTGAAGTTTTTTTCGTCCAGATGCGCCGGGATCAGGTCGAAGCCGTTGATGGCGTTATAATCGAAGGTCAGCTTGTCCAGATGCAGGGTGAAGGTCTTGGCGTCCTTGACGTCGATCCTATACAGGCTGCGGTAAAACTCCATGTTGCCGACGCCGCTTTTCTTGTGGCGCCCGACCTTCCAGGTGAAGACCACGTCGTCGGTGGAGACCGGCTTGCCGTCGCCCCAGTTGGCGTCGCCGCGAATGGTGTAGGTGACGGCGATGCCTTGCTTGCCGTCGGGCGCGCGTTCCGGCACCGCCAGGCCGTTTTCGATGGTCGGCAGCTTGACGCACAGCATGCACCTGAGTTGCCAGTCCTTGTCGTAGACGGTCAGCGGCCGCCGGGTCAGGCCGAGGATGTAGGTCTTGGCCAGCATGGCGTCGATGTTGGGATGGAAGGTGGACGGGAACTGGGTGATGCCGATTACCAGCTCGTCCCTGGCCGCCTTGGCGGGGTCCGACAGAACGGCGGCCAAAAAAAACAGACAACCGGCGACCGCCGCCCTTCGCCCCCGTAAACCTATCAAGGTGGCCTCCGTCCCGTTGCGTCCCCAAGCCTGAAACCCAGACGTTAACACGCCCGGCACTGGGGGTCAGCGTTTGTGGGGCTTGGCGCCGGGCAATCGCATTTGGCGTCGGCACGGATTTCCTCGGATGGTGTATTTTTTACCCGGATAGACACGGATTAACTTTCATCGGTGTTTACCCGTGTTTCAAAAACCGGTGGAATATTTTGCCGCCGCGTCCCCGTTCCACGCGATGCCGGCGCCAGGATGGATTTCCACTCCTTTCCTCCTTCCTCCGCCCGCCGTAGCGGGCTTCGCGAAGGCGGGTCGAGACGGGTCTTCGGCGCCCCGTCGGTAAGTCTTCGGTAAGTCGTCCCCATGTCGTCCCCATGTCATCATCATGTCGTCCCCATGTCGTCCTCAAGTCGTCCCCAGGTCGTCACCAGGTCGTCATTTTTTACCGCTTTTATCGCCTCAACACATTGATTTTGCTGGATTCAAGGCCGTAAAAAGGGCGTGCAAGTCGTCATTTATCGTCATTTATCCTTATCCGCCGCCGATAACAGGGGATTTTAGTGGGTATCGGCAAAGTCATGACCTGTAATTCCTATCTTTAAACAAAAAGAGAATAAGATCATAATTTATTTGTCCTGTCAAGAACAAATACAAAACTCTCTCAGGGCAATCGCTTTTTGGCGGCCATGAATTTCTACTCCTTGGAGGGTGTATTTTTTACCCGGATAGACACGGATTAACTTTCATCGGTGTTTACCCGTGTTTTAAAAACCGGTGGAATTTTTTACCACCACGTCCCCGTTCCACGCGATGCCGGAACAAGGCCCATGGCGATGGCGGCCAAAAAGCCGGAAAGGTTTCGATTGAAGCCAGTCATCAGGCCGCGAGTATCCCAAAGCCGCCCAGGAGGCGCAATCGGGCCTTGGGGATTTTCACGCGATAGAGCAAATCCCGAGCAAACGGAACCGTTTGCGACGACGTATTTGCGTAAAATCAATGACCTAGTGTTCGCGGGTCAGTCCTTGTGGGGCTTGGCGCCGGGCGCGTGAGGGTGGCCCGGTTTGGCGGATGGGGTGTCCTTATGGCCGATTTCATCGGCGTGTTTCTCTGGCGCCGGCTGCCCGCCGTGTTTGTGGTCCATCATTTTCCTGGCTTCGGGGGTCAGGTCTTTTTCGGTGAACGCATGCTGGGCGCCGTCGTCATGGATGAAGGCGATGATGTCGGCCAGTTCCTCGCCGGTGAAAAAAATTTGTTCGCCGAAGGCGCTTTCCTGGGCGGCGATCATGGCCGGGGCGTGGTTCCACATCTTGGCGGCGAAATCGAAGGGGTTCATCAGCCTGCCGGTCATTTCATGGGCGTCCATGCCCGGCGCGTCGTGACCGCCGACGCCGTTGATGGCGTGGCACGCAACGCAACCCTTGGCAACGAAAAGCCCCTTGCCGCGCGCCGGATTCATCAGCGGCATGACCAGGCGCACCCCATGGCCGCCGGCGAACGGCACGCTGCTTTCGACGTGATCCGCGGTGGCTGGCGTGGCGGCGGCGGCCAGGACCGCGGCGGCAACGAAACCAAGAAACGATGTTTTCAAGCCAGCAGGAAAAGCCATCGGATGCTCCTTAAAATCAGTTAAGGCCGGTTTTACTCCCGATATCCAAAAAAGGATAAGGCAAAGACCTGTTAATGGCCTTGATGGAAATCAAGAAAAGCCGACCCGGTATGCCAGCAGGCAACCCTCACTCCGGCAAACCGGCCCGGCGCAGGCCCTCGATATAGCGTTTAGTGTCCTCGGGCCGCTTGAAGGGATTGGAAAGCAGCTCCTTTTCGAGGGAGAAGTCCGGTTGCAGGGCCAGCACCTCGTTGGCTTGCCATTCCGCCTCGTCCATCTTGCCCAGATAGGCGTAGGACGCGGCAAGGCCGCGATGGGCGCTGAGGAAGGCCGGGTTGCGTTCGACGACCTTCGCATAGGCCTTGGCGGCGTCGTCGTACCGGCCAAGCATGAAGTTGGCGCGTCCCACCAAATCGAGATAAAAGAAGGGCAGGTCCGGATTGAGCCGGATCGCTTTCCTGACCGCCTCAAGGCCTTCTTCCGGCTGGCCGGCCTGAATTAATGTCCCGGCAAGCTGTGCGTACCCATCGGCGTAATTGGTGTCCAGTTCGATGGCCCGCCGACTCGCCGCCACGGCGTCGTCGAAACGCTTTTGGCGGGTGTAAACACCGCCGAGGGCGAAGAAGACCTGCGGGATCGTGTCGTCCAGCTTGACCGCCGCCGTTACGAAGCGCTCCGCCTTTTGAAGCGTTTCCGTCGTATCGACGTCGGCGCCGAGAAACACGTCCATGGCATAGGTCAAGCCGATGGCGCTGATCGCCCGCGCGTAGCGTGGATCGGTGATCATCGCCTGATGGAAGAAATCCCGCGCTTCGACGTTGGTTTCCGGCGTAAACCGCCGCAAGGGCTCAAGCCCACGCAAAAACAGGTCATAGGCCGCCGGATCGATAACGATCTTGCGTGTCAGCCGCTTCTGCTCCTCGGGTTTCAGTTTGACGGCAAGCGCCGAGACGATTTTCCGTGTGACCTCGTCCTGCAAGGTGAATATGTCGGCGACCTCGCGGTCGAAACGTTCCGCCCAAACATGGCCGCCGGTGGTCGTGTCGATCAACTGGGCATTGATGCGAATCCGCCCGCCGGCTTTCCGGACACTGCCTTCCAATATGTAGCGCACCCCCAGTTCGCGCCCCACATCGGACAGGTTCACCGCCCGGCCCTTGTAGGCGAACGATGAATTTCGGGCGATGACGAACAACCCGGACACCTTGGAAAGGTCGGTGATGATGTCTTCGGTCATGCCGTCCGAGAAGTATTCCTGTTCGGGGTCGCCGCTCAGGTTGTTGAACGCCATGACCGCGATCGACGGTTTGTCGGGCAGGGCAAGCCCCGTTTGCTTGGGCTCCGGCTGGGCCGGCTCCATTTGCAGGGTCTGCCAGACGCCGAGGCCGCCGAGGATCGCCGTGACGGCCACGATGGCCGTCACGGCGGCCTTCCGCCGGCGTTTCGATCCGGATTTGGCGCGCGTTGAGGATTGACCGTCGAGAACGACCCGATAGGTGGGCACCGGGCGCTCAATGTTCTTGACCTGTTGTTGGCCAAGGAATTCGAAACCGCAATTGAACTTGCCCTCGACGTCTTGGAAGACGCGATCGGAAATGCAGATCCCCCCGGGATCAGCGAGCGATTCCAGGCGCGCCGCGATGTTGACGCCGTCGCCGTAGATGTCGTTGCGGTCGACGATGACGTCGCCCAGGTTGATGCCGATCCGGAACTGGAGCTTTTCGTCGTCCGGGATCTCGGCATTACGCGCGCCCAGGTCGCGCTGCACGGCCAGGGCGCAACTCATGGCGACGACGACGCTGGGAAAATCCGCCAGCACCGCGTCGCCGGCGAAGTGGACGACCGTGCCGCCCTCGCCTTCGACGGCTTTGGTGATAACATCCAGATAGGCGCTGAGCGTGCGGTGCGTTCCCTCTTCGTCGATGCCGGTGAGCCGGCTGTAATCGACCACGTCGGCGTAAAGGATCGCCGTCAGTTTTCGGTTGACGCCTGACTCGGCCATACCCCCGGCCCCCACGTGTGAGTTCGATAGACCTTATCCAACTCACGTCACGAGTTCCACCTAATGGTGGCTAATTCAGGTTGATGCGGCGATCCATCGGGTTGGACTCTTTCATTGACCATTCGGCCATCGAGCCATCGTACATTTTGGCTTTTTTGTTGCCCAGAAGCTCGTGGGTGATGAACCAGCCGACGGATGCCCAATGGCCGGTGTTGCAGAAATTGATGGTCTCGCCCTCGGTGGGCAGGCCGATGGCCTGGTAAAGTTTGACGAGTTCCTCTTTGGAGCGGAACACACCGCCATCGTTCACGGTCGCCCACATGGCCGGCACGTTCTTGGCCCCGGGCAGGGTCCCCAGCCGCTTGACCGAGCCGCTTTTGTTGACGCCCATGTACTGCCCCGGGGGCCGGTGGTCGATCAAGGTGGCGCTTTTTCCGGAAATCGCCTTCGCTACGTCCTCGGCGGTGGCCAGCAGTTCGGGGCGGAACCTGGCCTTGAAGGTCTTGGGCCCGGGCGTGGCCGTGCCTTTTTCGAGGGGATTTCCTTTGTCGGCCATGTAGGCGTTCATGCCGCCGTCGAGGATCGAAACCTGGTCGTGGCCGAGCATCTTGAAGGTCCAGTAGATCCGCGTCGCGATGCCCATGTTCGTCGCGTCCCATCCGGCCGGGGCGAGGACAACGTGGTCTTCGTTGCCGATGCCCAGCCGTCCGATCAGGGCTTCCAGTTTGGCCGTCGGCGGCAGCATGCCGGGGACGTTGTTGATTTTGGCCCGCCAGCCGTGGCGTCCGTAAGACGTCCACCGGGCGCCGGGAATATGGGCGGCCTGAAAGGCGCGGGGGTTTCCGCGCAGGTCCAGGAAGACGACGTTATCGGTGGCGATGTTGGCCTTGACCCAGGCCGCGTCGACCAGCGGCTCGGCGGCCCCGGCGGCCCCGGCGGGCCCAGTAGGCACAATGAACAGGATCGCCGATAACAGTGCGGCAATTGAAAGGCGCTTGATCATGGGTTCCTCCCTTGGGTGGTGCCGTGGAGCGCTTCAACCGGCGTCCCGGCCGCCGTGGGCTTTCGACCATTGCACGGGATCGTCGAGAAAGTCGCGCACCCCGTCGATGGCGTCCTGATCGAAATATTGGCCTTCTCCGGCCGCTTTCAAGACATCGTTCCAGGTCGCCAGGTAATGAAGATCAACGCCGAGACCGGCCATGGTTTCCCCGGCGCCGGGGAAGGCGCCGTAGAAAAAGACCACGAAGATGTCGCTGACCTCGGCGCCCGCTTCCCTCAACGCATCGACGAAAATCACCTTCGAGCCGCCGTCGGTGGCCAGGTCCTCGACCAGCAGCACCCGCTGGCCTGGTTCCAGGTTTCCTTCGATCTGGGCGTCGCGGCCGAAACCCTTGGGCTTCTTGCGCACGTACAGCATCGGCTTGTATCGGGCTTGGGCGATCCAGGCGGCATAGGGGATGCCCGCCGTCTCGCCGCCGGCGATGGCATCGATATTGTCGAAACCGATGGCGGTTTCCAGTTTTTCGATCGCCAGCCCAATGATGCGCCGCCGCGCGTCTGGAAACGATATCACCCGGCGGCAGTCGATATAGACCGGGCTGGCCCAGCCGGCGGTCAGGGTATAGGGCTCTTCGGGGCGGAAGTTGACGGCGCCGATATCCAAAAGCAGTTTCGCCGTCTCCAATCCGCTGTCGTTTTCCCGAATATGGTCCGAGGCGGCTGGCATCGTCTTTCCCTGGCCATTAAGATGCGGCCCGCACGGGCACGCTTGCCTTCTGTTTAGAGACTAACGGCGGCCAAGACAATTCAAGACAATTCCCTGGGGGCCATTCTCTTATTCTCGGGCCATGGAATGAACCGATGAACCGCAAGGAACGGCGTAAACAACAACGCCAGCAAAAACGGGCGCTCAAGCCCGACCCCTCGGCAATGGGGCTTTTGCGGAAGGCCCGGGCCAGCATGGAGGCCGGTGACCTGGCGAACGCGGAAATCGACTTCCGCGCCGTGACCGAGCGCGACAACCTCAACGCCGAAGCCTTTCACATGCTGGCCCTGATCGCCTATCGGCAGGGCCGGATCGAGGATGCCGGGGAAATGATCCTCGAGGCGATCACCCGCAACGACGACGATCCGGCGCTGCATGCCAACTGCGGCGCCATCATGAACCTGCTCGGCCGGCCCATGGAGGCCGAAGCCGCCTCGCGCCACGCCCTCGAACTGAAGCCCGACGACGCCGAGGCCCACAACAACCTGGCGGTGGCGCTGGAGGTCCAGGGCCGATTGGACGAGGCCCTTGAATCCGGCTTGCGGACCATCGAGTTGAACCCGGATTACCTGGAGGCCCACATCAACCTCGGCAACCTCAAACTGCGCCGGGGCGAGGTGCCGGAAGCCATCGAGGCCTACCGGGCGGCGATCAGGATCGGGCCGGACAATGCCATGGCGCGGGCCAATCTGGGCACCG
>JADFMB010000009.1:0-16075 GCA_022564115.1 Pseudomonadota bacterium | reverse complement strand
CGCTGCGCCAGTCGGGCGACCTGCAAGCGGCCGAGGAAAATTGCCGCCAGGCCATCGACCTCAACCCCCAATACGCCGAGGCCCATAACAGCCTCGGCAACGTCTTCAAGGCCAAGGAAGACTGGGACGGCGCCATGGGGGCCTTTCGGGACGCGCTTCGTTGCCGGCAGGGATACCTGGATGCGCGCCTGAACCTGGCCGGGGTGATGTTCAAGGCCGGTGACATGAAGGGCGCCGAGGCCGAATACCGGAAAATTCTCGATGCCAACGACGGCCTCCCCGAGGCCCGGGCCGGATTGGGGGTGTTGTTGCTGGCGGCGGGGCGGCTGGAAGAGGCCGTGGAAAACTTCAAACAGGCCGTCGAAGCCAAACCGGGGCTGGGCATCGCGCAGTACAACCTGGCCTGCGCCGCCGGCGCCGACATCGGCGAGGCCGACGCCGCCGACTTGCGCGAGGTTTTGGACGACAAAAGAATACTCGAGGCCGACCGCACCTTGATCCATTTCGCCCTCGGCGAGATCGGCGACCAGAAGGGCGATTATGAAACCGCGTTCGCCGATTTCGAAGCCGGCAACCGGCTGCGCAAGGATCAACTGGCCAGGGGCGGACTTCATTTCGACGCCGACGAATTCGACCAACGGGTGGACGGCATCGTTTCGGCCTATGGCGCCGATACCTTCGATCCAGGGAAGGGCGGGGGTAATGCGACCGAGCAGCCGGTGTTCATCGTCGGCATGCCGCGATCCGGCACCACCCTGGTCGAACAGATCGCCGCCAGCCATCCCCAGGTCGTCGGCAAGGGGGAAATGGACCTGATCACCGACGCCGGGGCCGATGAAAAGGACCTGGCCGGCCAGGCGTCGGAATTTTTGGCGCGGCTACGGGAGCAGGCCGAAGACGCAGAGCGGATCATCGACAAGACGCCTTTCAATTTCCTATATCTCGGCCAAATCCAGTTAATGTTTCCCGCCGCCCGCGTCGTCCGTTGCCGCCGCGACGCCCTGGATACCGGGTGGTCGTGTTTCCGTCAGTATTTCACCGCCGCCCATGAATGGGCCTGCGATCTGGCCGATATCGGGCGTTATCACCGGGCCCAGGAACGGCTGATGGATCACTGGCAAGGCGTCTTGTCGCTGCCGATCCTAAGCGTCGATTACGAGGACCTGATCGATGACCAGGAAAAAGTCAGCCGCCGGTTGATCGAGTTTCTGGGCCTCGAGTGGGACCCGGCGTGCCTGGACTTCCATCAATCGAAGCGGACGGTATTCACGGCGTCCAACTGGCAGGTGCGCAAGCCCCTGTACAAATCCGCCATCGGCCGGGCCAAGGCCTACGGCAAATTCTTACGCCCGTTGAAGGAGGGTTTGAAGGGTTAGAGCCTATCCAGTTTGAATGATTTCATTCTAACTGGATAGGCTCTGGTTGCGGTGTATGCGGCAACCCGCCGCGTAGCGGGCGGAAGCCCTAGTGGCCGCATGAACGCAGGTTTGATCGTGTGAGCACGGTCAAACCTGAAACGCCTAATGCCCCTTTTGGCGGGGGATATAGCCTTCTTCGCCCAGATCGGCGAAGAAAGTGCCGACCGCCGGATGATCGATGGGGCGGCCCGAGGTGTCGGGCTCCAGGTTGCGCTCGGCGACATAGGTGTTGTGCTCGGCGCCGTCGACAAGAACGTGATACCACGGCCGGTCCTTGGGCGGCCGGCTCCGGGCCACGGCTTCATACCATTCGGCGGTGCCCTGGAATTCGGGGTCGACGTCGATGACCACGCCCCGGTAATCGAAAAGCTTATGCCGCACCAGGGAGCCGGGGGCGAATTTGGCGCGGATTGAGGTCATCGGTTCTCCCTTTCCCGGAAACGCCGGTGGGCGGTTGAGAGCGACTATACCACCGGACGGCGGTTGCCGACAAAGGTTCGCGGCGATGCTTTCTTGAAGGCCCGTTTTGTGCCAGTTTTTCCTCACCCATGACCACCGATAAATTCACCGACGCCCCGCCCGTGATCTGGGTTTTGGCCGATGGCCGCGCCGGCAACCGCAGCCAGTGCCTGGGCGTCGCCGGGGAACTCGGCCTCGCGTATGAGATCAAGGAACTCGACTATGGCCCCCTGGCGGCGCTGCCCAACGGGCTGCTCGGCGCTTCCTTCGCCGGGCTGACCGGCGAAAGCCGGTCCGCTCTGTCGCCGCCGTGGCCGGACCTGGTGATCGCCGCCGGCCGCCGCACGGCCCCGGTAGCCCGGAAGATCGGCCGGCTCGCCGGGGACGGCTGTTTCCTCGCCCAGATCATGCATCCGGGGGCCGGGGCGGGGGACTTCGGGCTCATCGCCCAGCCCCGCCACGACCGGGGCGGCGAAGGCGCCAACGTCATTCCGATCACCGGCGCCCCGCACCCATTGACGGCGGAGCGCCTGCGGGAAGAAGCCGACCGCTGGCGGGGACGGTTCGACGACCTGCCGAAACCGTGGATCGCGCTGATCGTCGGCGGCGGCACCCGGCGCCGCGATTTCTCGGAGTCCATGGCCCGGGAATTGGCGGCCCTGGCGTCGAAGATGGCGGCAACGGCGGGGGGATCATTACTGGTTACCACCAGCCGCCGCACCGGCGCCGCCGCCGGTCCCCTTATCGATGCCATCGACGCGCCGAGCAGGATTTACCGCTGGGACCGGGACGGGGAGGACGACAACCCCTATCATGGATACTTGGCGCTCGCCGACGCGGTCATCGTCACCGGCGATTCCGCTTCCATGTGCTCGGAGGCCTGCGCCGGCACCGGGCCGGTCTATATCTACGCGCCGCCGGCCCTGACGGTGGCCAAGCACGCGCGCCTTCACGACGACCTCTATGAACAAGGGTATGCCCGGCCGTTGACCGGCGAATACGAGGACTGGACCCATCCGCCGTTGAACCCGGCCCAAGAGATCGCCGCCGCCATCCGCCAACGGCTGGGCCTTTAGACCCCCGTGCCCCGATTTTCCGCCAACCTTTGGTATCTGTTCCAGGAGTTCGACATGATGGACCGCTTCGAAGCCGCGGCGAAGGCCGGCTTCAAGGGGGTCGAGTTCCATTTCCCTTACCGATGGCCGGCCCGGGAGCTTGCCGACCGCAACGCCGGACAAGGGCTTGAGCAGGTGCAGATCAATGCCCCGGCCGGCGATTGGGAAGCCGGCGAACGCGGCCTGGCCGGGCTACCGGGCCGGGAACAGGAATTCCGCGATTCCATTGGCCTGGCCATCGACTACGCTTCGGCGCTCGATTGTCCGCTGGTGCACGTCATGGCCGGCGTGCCGCCGGGCGGGTTCGGCCGCGAGCGGGCCATGGAGACCTTCGCCGACAACCTCACCTTCGCCGCCACCGCCTGCGCCGAAGAAGGCATCGGGGTGCTGATCGAACCGTTGAACGCCGAGGACGTGCCCGGTTACCTGATCGGCCACACGGCGCAGGCGAAATCGGTAATCGACGTGGTCGGACACGACAACCTGTTCCTGCAGTACGACCTCTATCACGGAGCCATGAACGGCGAGGACCTGTTGGCGGCGATCGAGGAAAACCTGGACCGCATCCGTCATATGCAGGTGGCCGGCGTTCCCGGCCGCCACGAGCCCGAGGACGGAGACATCGATTACGGAGCCCTGTTCGAGGCCATCGACGGGCTCGGCTACGGCGGCTGGATCGGCTGCGAATACCGGCCCCGGGCCGGCACCGTGGAGGGCCTGGGCTGGGCCGCGGCTTACGGGATCGGGTAGGGGCCCTTAGGGCATTTCCGGTTCACGCAGGTTCACCGGAAATACCCTGACTCATTGATTTTACGCAAATATGTCGTCGCAAACGGTTCCGTTTGCTGGGGATTTGCTCTAGCCGTCTTCCCAGGCTTTGACTTCCTGGCGCTGTTCGCCCAGGCCTTCGACGCCCAGGCGCATGACGTCGCCGGGTTTCAGGAAGATCGGCGGCTCGTGGCCGAGGCCCACCCCCGGCGGCGTGCCGGTGGCGATGACGTCGCCCGGCAACAGGGTCATATAGCGGCTGATGTCGCTGACCAGATAGGTGACGCTGAAGATCATGTCGGACGTGTTGGCGTCCTGGCGCCGGGTGTCGTTGACGTCGAGCCAAAGGTTCAGGTTCCGGGTGTCCGGCACCTCGTCCGGGGTCACCAGCCAGGGCCCCAGCGGCGCGAAGGTGTCGAAGCTCTTGCCCTTGACCCACTGGCCGCACCGTTCCAGTTGGAATTCGCGTTCCGATACGTCGTTGATGATCGAGTACCCGGCGATGACGTCCAAGGCGTCGGCTTGGTCCACGTATTGCGCCTTTCGCCCGATGATCACCGCCAGCTCGACTTCCCAATCGCCCTTGACGGAATCCTTGGGCAGGACCACCGGATCGTTGGGGCCGCTGAGCGAGGTCACGGCCTTGGAAAACAGGATCGGCTGTTCGGGAATATCGATCTTGGTTTCCTTGCCGTGGGCGGCGTAATTGATGCCGACGGCGATGATCTTGCCGACGCCCGCCACCGGCGGGCCGAGCCGGGGAGTGCCCTCGACGAGGGGCAGCGAGTCCGTTTCCAACTGGGCGAGCCGCGCCAGCCGGTCGGACGCCAGGAAGGCGCCGTCGATGTCGTTGATCTTGTCGGACAAGTCCCGAATCCGGCCTTCTTCGTCCAACAGGCCGGGTTTTTCCCGACCCTTGGGGCCGTAACGCAGCAGTTTCATGAACCCTCCGAAATCCCCCCGAAATCCCCGGGCGCGGTGAAACACTACCTTTAACAGACGCCCGGTCAACCATTCCCTACGCGGAGGCGAAAAATGGCTTTCACCAGGGTTTTAAGGGGGTGTGATGGCCGTCATTTGAAGGACTATCGAAAGAGCCTATACCTTTAAGAGCATGGAGGGGATTTTGACGTGAACAGAAAATACCTTGAATTGACTCGGCTCATCGAACGCCTGCACCGGCGATTCATCGATGTCCTCAAAACCGAACTGAACCGGATCGGCGTCAAGAACATCAACGGGGTCCAGGCGCTTTTACTGATCAACATCGGCGACGAGGAAATCGTCATCCGCGACCTGGTGGAGCGCGGCTATTACCTGGGCTCCAACGTGTCCTACAACATCAAGAAGTTGACCGACCTGGGGTATCTGGACCAGGAACGCTCGGCCCATGACCGGCGGTCGGTGACCCTCCGGTTGACGGAAAAGGCCCTGGAGGTGGTTCGCCGGATGCGGGAACTGCAAAGCAACAACGCCGAAGCTTTTTCCAAGCGCGGCGCCGGCCCCGAGGCCATCGAGGAGGTATGCGAGACCCTCAGGATCTTGGAACGCACCTGGGCCGATTACATCAATTACGGGCCGGATTGAGATCGGCGGACGGCATCCAGTTAAGGCTGGTATGTTAATGGGGCCTTTTTCCCAGCACGGGGCCCGTCCATGACCGATAACCCGAAAGACATCAATCAACGGCTCGATGAACTCAAACGGGCTTATGTAAACGGCCTCGGGGCCAAAATCGAGGAAGTCGAGGCCGCCGCCCGGGCCGCCGGGGACGCTGGGGCCGCCGGGGCCAATCCGTTGTCGGGGCAAGGGCTCGAAGCCTTGGGCGCCCTGAAACAGCTTGTCCACAAACTGGCCGGATCGGGCGGAACTTTCGGTTTTGCGAAAATCAGCGACGCGGCGGAAAAGGCCGAAACCGCCTGCGAGGCCATGCTGGAAACGCCGTCAGTGGATTTTTGGCGGTCCATCGAAGGCCATCTGGATAAGTTGCGCGGCGCCGTTAAGGACGCCCGTGGCGGGGGTTAGGGCATTTCCGGTTCACGCTGGTTCACCGGAAATGCCCTAACTCATTGATTTTACGCAAATACGTCGTCGCAAACGGTTCCGTTTGCTGGGGATTTGCTCTAGCTTCCGCCTTCCTTGAATAACGGCAAAATGGAAGAGGCTTCCGTAATGTCGGCCGCCGTCAGGGCCTTGAATCCGCCGCCGTCCAGTTTCACCGCTTCCTCCCTTTCGCCATCATCGCCCCCGTGTCCGGTAAGAACGTGCACCCCGCCGGCCAGGCCGGCGCCTTTCCCCGCCGCCAGGTCCTGGGCCCTGTCGCCGACGATCCACGATGTCCCCAGGTCCACCGGCAGTCTTTCGGCGGCGGCCCGCAACATGCCGGGGTTGGGCTTGCGCCACGGGTGGTCGGGCTTGTCGTAAGGCGCCCGCCCGTCGCCATGGTGCGGGCAGGCGAAGACGGCGTTGATGAAGGCGCCTTCGGCGGCCAAATCGTCGATGATTTTTTCCTGCACTCCGGCGAATTCCCCCCAGCCGAAACGGCCATGGGCGATGCCGGCCTGGTTGGTGACCAGGATCACGGGGAATCCCCGATTGTTGGCTTCGGCGATGACGCCGGCGGCGCCGTCGATGAGGCGGACATCGGCGGGCCGGTGAAGGTAATGGACCTCCTCGACCACCACGCCGTCGCGGTCGAGAAACAGGCCCGGGCGCGGGCCCGCGCCCTGGGCCCTGTTGAGCACCTGTGACCATAGCCCGTCGGTGTCGATTTCGGCGCCCAGGGGCAAACCTTCATCCGAAATAGCGTCTTCGGCCATGGCCGATAAAACCTTTTCCGCCCGCTTTGAACCATTCACTTATTATGCTATCACTGCCAGGGGGAAAAGACGGGGGGAAAGACGCCGTTCCGGGAAAAGGCACCATGGACCCCGATAAATCCACGGAAATCCAACCCGATAACCTGGCCCACTGCACCGCGCGGTGGGGGTTGATGGCTTTCGGCTGGCTGAATGTCGTCCTCGGCATGATCGGGGTTGTCGTGCCCGGCATGCCGACCACCATTTTCCTGATTATCGCCGTCTGGGCGTTTTCGAAATGCTCCGTCCGCTTCCAGCGCTGGCTTTGGGAACACCCGAAATTCGGCCCCTCGATCCGGGCCTGGCACCTGCACCGGGTGATTCCGGTGAAGGCCAAGATCATGGCGGCGTCGATGATGGCCGTCAGCCTGATCATCGTCACTCTTTTCGCCGCCGATAGCTGGGTCTTTCCGGCGGTATTGGCGGCGATTTTGGTTCCCGTATTGGCCTTTATCATGAGCCGCGCCAGCGTCGCGCCGGAGGCTGCCGAGGCCGCGCAGCCCGTTGCCGGGCCGGGCGCTGGCGGCCCCTCCTGACCGCGTCCACCGGCCGCTTTCCGTTGACCGGTCTTCAGCCTTTTTGCGTCCTTTCTCGGTAATCTGGCCCAGGTAATATGGACCGTTAGGTCCGAAACGCTGGTTGCCGCCGTTTTTTCCAATTATGGCGGTAATTCCGCAAGGGCCGCGATGACGGTGGCGGTGGTGAAAATTCCGTCGAGATCGGCAAAGCACGGACCGACATCGATGCCGGTCCAGGGGGCATCGACCTTTGGGTTGGTGAGACGCAGCTTGGGCGCGCCGCTCCACGATCCATCGCTGTTTTGCGAGGAGGCGAAGTCGCGAACCGAGGGCGCGAGGCGGGCGCCACCGTCCAACAGTGCGGCGGATAGCACCAGCAGCGCGTTTTCGAAAACGTCACGCGGGCAGTAACCCCGGAGCGTCGCCGCCAATGCCTGGGCGCGGGGTATACCGCCATGTGGGCGAAGCCAGGAAGCCGCCGTCCAGGTGGCATAAAGGGGCGTCGTCCACCAATAAGACGGCCAAGTGCCGTCGGGTTGCTGGCGGCGGCAAAGAAACCGGCGGGCTTTATCGACGGCCGTCCCGCTCAAGCACGGCTCCATGGCCTCCAGTGCGATCGGCGTAACGTCCACCGTGCCCTTTGTCCAGGCGCCGCCCTCGGGATGGCCGGGAGGAAAGGTCGCGACGCTTCCGTCGGCGAGGCAACAGCGGCCGAGGAAGCGGAGCGCGTCTTCGGGAAGCGGACAGCCTTGACGGCGAAGGGCGATGAGGGCGAGAGCAGTGGAATCGGCGTCGTCCTCGATGGCGGTCCGGTAGCCCCAGCCGCCGCCGACGGTCCTGTTTCCGACGAGCCAGGCGAGGCCGTCGGCCATCGCCCGGTCGAGGGACTCAGGTCCCCGACGGGGCGGGACCGCCGCCAGGTGATGGAGGACATAGGCGGTGACCCATGAATCGGCCGTCCCGACCGGCAACTCGAAGTCGCGCCAATGACCATCGGTCTGCCGAGCCAGCAGATAATTGATGCCTTTTTTCATCGCCGTTCCGGCGCCACGCGGTGGCGCCCGGCGGGCGGTGGGTCCGGGGCGGCGGTCTCTTGGATTGACGGCGGGTGCCAGGGGCGGCTCGAAATAGAGGTTCAGATGGTGGCTGGAATCGGGCTCGTTTCCGAGTCCGACGAACCGGTGGACCACGCACTGGGTGTGGTCTGGGGGCCAGGCACCCAGGGGATCGCAGGGCCGACGCATAGGACCCCCCGTCCAACCGCAGGGCCTTGGTCAGCCATTGAATGCGCTGGGAAACGCTGAAATCGCTTTTTATCCATTGGTCCACGGCCAGATCGAGTTTTACCGTCGGTGGGCCGTCGCCGGGATGAAACTCGAGGCAGATCACGAATGCGTTTTCGGGGAACGGGCCGCTCCCCTGCCAGGGGAAGGCGTCGAGGATTCCACGGACGGATGGAAATTCGCTGTCATAGCCGAGCGATTCATACCATCGTGCGATCCAATCCGGGCGGACCGCGCCGGAGCGGAAATAGGCCTTGATCCGGCCCGGACCGCCGCTGGCGAGGATGTCAACGGCGAGGCCGCTCGGCCAGGAGTCCCGGGATACCTGTCCCGACAAGGCACAGAGCCGCTCCAATCCCACGTCCAGGTCAAGCGCCTGCAACACCCGGCCGATCCGGCGCCAGCGCTCGACAGGAGCATCGCGGTTGAGGTTGAAATAGGGCTTGAGGACCACGTGGCGCGTGTTCGCGCCGACGCCGAACCAGATCGCGCTCAGCCAATGATCCGGCCATTCCTCGTTTTTGGGCAGCACATGCGGAAGCACGCACTCGCTCAGCCAGTCCGGCCAGGCGAAGCCGAGCAGGCCGCAAGCGTCTCCAAGCCTTTCCAACGAAAGCTGAAGGCGCTCGGCGCCTGGGGTGCCCGGCCGTCCCCCCTCGCAAAGAAAGCGGACGTCCCGTTCCCCGTTTTCCAGTTTCAGGCTCCACTGGAAGGGCAGGCCGTTCCGATTGATGTAGGAAAGCCCCTTGAACGGCGGCACCGCCGGACGGTCGAGGGCGCCCCCGCTCAGAATCGACAGCAGTCCCGACAGTTCCCGGCGCCGCGATGGGGGAAGGCCCGCCCACTCGGACATAGCCGCCAATTGGGCGCCGATAACGTCGGACAAGCGGCGATCCGCCGCCGGTGGCGTGGCGCGAATGTCCGTTCTCCCCTCAGGGAATCGTCATGGAAATCGTCCCGTCGTCGCCGTTCTGGCCATTGGCACCGGTGGTGCCGTTGGCTCCGCGCGCTCCGTTGCTTCCGCGCGGCCTTCCTTCTCCCCGGGTGCCCCCGGCGCCACCCGCACCGGCGCTGCCGCCTAGGCCTCCCTGGCCGCCTTCGGCGTTGGTGTTGAGCGTGCCGGTACTGATTTCCTCGGCGATGATGGCGATGCTTCCGCCGCCGCCGCCGTTGCCGCCGATGCCGGCGTCGCCGCCGCCGCCGCCGATGCCGCCATTTCCGCCGGCAGCGTCGTCTTCGCAACCCTCTCCGTCGCCGCCGTTGCCGCCGTTGCCGCCGGCGCCACCGCTGCCGCCGCTACCGCCGTTGCCCCCGTCGCCGCCACGGGTGTCGATGTTAATGCCGGCAACGAAATCCGTAACCCGGATCAGGATATCACTGCCGTTGCTGGCGTTCTGGCCGCTGGTGCCGTTCGATCCCGAGATCCCGGTTTGACCGTTTGTGCCGTCAATCGGCGCATCGTCGCCGGTCCAGTGGCAATTGGCGTCGTTGCCGTTGGTCCCGACAGACCCCGCCCCTCCGGCGGTGCCGTCGGCTCCGCTGGCGCCATCGCTTCCTCTTGCATTGATGTCAGGCATGAATACCTCCCTCTAAACGTCTGTTCCGGCTGTCGAATGTTCCGAGCGCCGGACTCTGTTCGATGCGGCCCGTGGCGCACTCAGCCGGGGCCGCCGGTTTTTCGCGCTTAGCCGCTCAGGGGCCCCCGCCGACCATCTGCCTCAACGATTGGGGGCCCGTCTTCTTCATTAGATGTCTTCCCTCGACCGACGCACAATTGAAGGTCACCGGGCCATCGCAGGAAATTTTCCCGGTGCCGATGATTACGATCTTGTTGGCGTAAACCGCGTGGGTGCTTGCCAAGACCGAGAGAACGGCGTCGTTGGAAACCGTGATGTCCCTCAGAAAGGCGACGAATATACGCGTGTTTCTCAAAATGACGTACTCATCGAGAAGACTGCGCCAGTGTTCCACCGCGCGCACGTTGCCCATGACGTATTCCCGGGCCGCCATGCGGGCGAGGCCGAGGGCCTCCTTCCTGGTCGCCGTGTCCTCGCTAACTAGGTCGTCGGTGGAGACCAGTCTGTGACGCAGCTCCGGTGTTCGGCACGGGGCGTCGCAGCTATCCTTGGATATAGGCGACGGCGAGCCCAGCCATAGGCGCACCTCGTCGATGGACTGTGGACGCACGGTTTTGAACATATGCTGGCACGGGCCCGAATCCGGCGACAGCGTGATCCGGTCGCCGCTGGCGACGACCAAATCATCGGCTTGGCAATCGCCTTCGATCTCCTTGTCCAGCTTGCGGGTCATCTCCGCAATCAAGGCCAACGATGTCCTGGGTTTCTTGGAAGCCATGGTTCCCTCCCTGATTTTTGGTCCAAGAAAAATGGTGGTTCGCTTATTGCTTTTAATCTTGAGTGTCTGAGTCGGTCTCTTTCCATCGTTGTTGTAGAAAATTCGCTTTATAGTCGTATGCTAAATAGTTTTTGCCCGCAATAGAATAATTTTCAACAGCCAAACGCCCAGGCCGCCGGAAACGCCCGCCAACGGCCTGGGAGCAGCCTTAAAAGTGGGTGAAAAAAAACCGACCAGCCTGAAAAAAAAGCGCCGTGACCCGAAAATCTACCCCGAAAACGCCTGGATGCCGGTCTGGGCGCGGCCCAGGATCAGGGCGTGGATGTCGTGGGTGCCTTCGTAGGTGTTGACCGTTTCCAGGTTCATCAGGTGGCGGATGACGTGGAATTCGTCTGAAATGCCGTTGCCGCCGTGCATGTCGCGGGCCATGCGGGCGATGTCCAGGGCCTTGCCGGCGGAATTGCGCTTGATCAGCGAGATGTTTTCGGGCGGGCAGTTGTCCTCGTCCAATAATTGCGAAACCCGCAAACAGGCCTGAAGGCCGATGGTGATCTCCGTCTGCATGTCGGCGAGCTTCTTCTGGATCAACTGGTTGGCGGCCAGGGGCCGACCGAACTGCTTGCGGTCGAGGGTATACTGCCTGGCCGCGTGCCAGCAGAATTCGGCGGCGCCCAACGCCCCCCAGGCGATACTGAATCGGGCCTTGTTCAGGCACCCGAACGGGCCTTTCAGGCCCTCGGCGCCGGGCAGCAGGTTTTCCTCGGGCACGAAGACCTGGTCCATGACCACCTCGCCGGTGATCGAGGCGCGGAGCGAGAATTTGCCTTCGATCTTCGGCGTCGACAGGCCTTCGGAGCCCTTTTCGAGGATGAAACCGCGGATGACGCCGGCGAGCTTGCCCCAGACGATAAAGATATCGGCGATGGGGGAATTGGAAATCCACGTCTTGTTGCCGGTCAGCACGTAGCCGCCGTCGGCCTTTTCGGCCCGGGTCTTCATGCCGCCCGGATCGGAACCATGATCGGGCTCGGTCAGGGCGAAACAGCCGATCAGTTCGCCTTTGGCAAGCTTGGGCAGGTATTTTCGCCGCTGGTCCTCGGTGCCGTAAACGTGGATTGGATGCATGGTCAGCGACGATTGGACGCTCATCACCGAACGATAGGAGGAATCCACCCGTTCGATTTCCCTGGCGGCCAAGCCGTAACACACGTGGTTGACGCCGGCGGCGCCGTATTCTTCGGGCAGGGTCGAGCCCAAAAGCCCCAGCGCCCCCATTTCGGGGATGATCTCGGGATCGAAGTATTCATTGCGGTTGGCTTCCAGGATGCGGGGCATCAGCTTGTCCTGGGCGTAGTTGCGCGCCGTGTCGCGGACCAGCCGTTCTTCCTCGCTCAGTTGATCGTCGAGCCGGAACGGGTCGTCCCATTTATAGGGTTTGTCGGTGGCCACGTTTTTTCCCTCAGTCCCGGTCGATAATGGTGACGCCGATCATGCAATCGCGGGTGACAAGGCCGGCCAAGGTATCCTCGTCCATGTCCCCGGTGCCCTTGGGCCGCATGGGCAAGATCATGTAACGCAGTTCGGCCGTGGAATCGTGGACCCGGACCTCGACGCCGTCGGGGATTTCGGTGCCGAATTCCTTGAGCACGGCGCGGGGTTCGCGGATAACGCGGCTACGATAGGCGCGCGACTTGTACCAGTCCGGGGGCAGTCCGATAAGGTGCTTGGGATAGCACGAACACAGCGTGCAGACGATGACGTTGTGAACATCCTTTGTGTTCTCGATGGCGCGGATGGGAATAACGCCTGAATCGATGGACATCTCTTCGGCGGCGGCGTTGACGTCTTCAAGCATGCGGGCCTTGAAATCCTCATCCAGCCAGGCACGGGCGACCATGCGGGCGCCTTCGGCCGGGGTCTTGGCGTCGATGACTTCCAGCGTGCGGCGCATGTCATCGGCAGTGAAGTAGGCCTTATCGATCATCAACTCGGTGACGGCCTCGGTCATGATCATAAGGTCGGTGATCGGCCCGTCCTCGATGTCCGGCTGCTTCGGGTGTGGATAGGGCCAATCATCGTGAGAGTGGGTTTCGCTCATCCGCCGTCATCCTCCACGGGCTCCAGCCAGTGTTCCTGGATATCGACCTCGGCGGTGTCCCCTTCGGGGCCTTGATAGTCAGGCCATAAATCGGACTGCCGGAACCGGACCCAATAGACGGGAAGAACCGGCAGCCCATCGCGGCCATAAGCGAGTTCTTCCGGATTGGGGTGTTCGGCGATCAACCTGGAAACCACTCCTTCCTTGCCACGGATGTAATAGGGGGTGCGCACATGGCCGGGAGGGGAGGCCCTGCGCACCCGGACTTCGTCGCCGGCGGCGAAACGGGCGCTCATTTGGCGGCCTCTTGCCAACGGACCCGAACCTCTTCCATCTTGCGGCCGAGTTCATCGATGGAGATGTGGCCTTTTTCGATCATGACGTTGGTGAATGACGATATCCAACGCTCGTAGTAGCTGAGTTCGTCATAGGCGCCTGGCCCGAGGTTCTCGATTCCTCGGCGCAATTCGTCAATGGCGATCATTTTGCGTTTGGGGTCGCCGGCGAGCCGGACCAACGCGTCCACCTTCTTTTCCCAGGGAAGGTAATCGTGCTCGGTCGGCTCAACCGGGCCGGCGTCGAGCCCGCCCATGTCGTGATGTCGGCGCAAGGTTAGAGTCCTCCCCAAATTTGGACTTATCAAAAATGCTGACACGGATCGGGCGCCCGGGCAAGGGCATCGGCGGCGGCGGAAACCTTATTTGGGCATCAGGAGGGGAAGTTTTCGCCTTACCTTTTTATTCCTTTTTTTGTCTTCGAGACCGATGAAGGCGCTGTCGGGCCGGGTGTCGGTGGCGGTGACGGCCAGCAGGGTTTGCGCGTCCTGGCCACCTTCGGGGACGGCGGTCCTGATAAGCGCTTCGAGGAGCACGCCTTTCATCTCCCAACGCAAGGTGCACTGGATGGCGATGGTCTCATCCTCGGCCCCGCAGCCGGACTCGGCCGGCTTGCCGTATTTGCCGCTGAGTTCGGTCAGGAGTTCCAGGTAGGAAACCTTCGCATAGGTGTGTTCGGATTTGACCCGAAAGGCCCGCCGGCCACGTTCCGGGCTCCGGAACGACACCTGGTATTGGCCGTCGTGATGCAGGAAGGTGCCGGTTTGGCGCCTAAAGGGGGCCGGCTCGAAGCGCATGGAAGGATAAACCCGGCGCGCGTCGGCGGGGGAAATGCCAAGGTGAATGCCGCCCAATTGGAACCCCTTCAGCCGGGCCGCGGCCTCCTCTTCTTTTTCCTTGTCGGTCTTTTCCTTTGTCGACGTGGCGCCGATCCAGTCGCGGGCGGCGAATTGTTCGGGATAGAGGATGATGAGAATCAAGTACCCTAGTATGCCGGCGATGAAAATCATCAACAGAACGTAAAACAACCGCATGCCCAGGGTCATGCGGTGGGGGTCGGCGTAGGCTTCGTCTAGTTCGAAGTCGTCATCGTCATCATCTTCGAGGCGGTGGCCAAAATCCCGGGGGGAATCCGGGGCGTCGTCGTCCTGGGCGGGTTCGGGGATTTTGTCGATGGGGGGGTGGTCGTCTGCCATCGCCTAGGCACTCTCCGTCTGGCGTCGTGGGGCGGTATTGCCCCGATAGCCCTTCTATCGCGGTTTCAGGGGCCAGGGCCATATAAAATACCGGCGGCCTTTTATTTAAACGAGAATTTTAATTGATCCGGGCGTTGCGCCCCGGCGCCGGTTGACAAAACGCCTATTGGCCACGCATGGCGGCGGCAATGTCGCTCATGCGTCGGCTGCGGAACCGCTTAATCGGCTTGACCCCATGTTTTTCGGCCTTCCGGTTAAGGCGCCTTTCCAGGCGCGGGTCCAAGGCGACGAATTCAAGGCGGGATTTGCTGACCCCGTTGGCGACGTTGATGGTTTTGGTATTGGCTTTCAGGACCACGCCATCGGGTCGCCGCCACTGAAGCTGGCATTCCCAGCCTTTCCTGGGATTGTCCAGTCCGCATCGATTGACCGAAGGGGGACCGAATTTCCGCTTCAGGCGTTGGCGGAGTTCGACCTCGGAAAAATTCCAGAAGGTTTCCCGATAGCTGATCCGATAGGCCTGCCGGCCCCAATCGGGTCCTAAAAACAAAACCCCATAGGTGCCGTAACCGAGTTTGAATTCACCTTGGAATCCCGCGGAAGGGTGGTCGGTGATCAGGATTTCGGGATGGACGGATGCCATTTCCACCGGGGTCATGCCCAGTTGAATACCGGACAACTTGAACGGCGCCATGGGCGGCGGAACATGGGCCGGTTCAGAGGCCGGGGCAAAGGACAGGGGGAAGGAAATTTTGAAATCCACCAGGTAAGCGGCAAGGATGATGCCAATGGTCAATACGCTGCATACCACCAGGGTTATCAGGGTCGACATTTCCTCTACCCTCGACGCCTCTTGGGCCTCGGCGAACGCTTGCGGGCGATTGCCGTGGGTCCTGGTATGACGGGTCATCGTATGACGGGTCATCATTTCTTGCCTCATGGACCAATAACCTTGGTTGGAAAAGCATTGGTTATTCATTTCGTTTATTATCAATAAATACCATAGTGTGGGGTTTAATACGAATTCTTTATTTGTTGTTACTTTATAATGAAAATAACATAAAATTTTATCAATAGTATTTTTGTGCAGATTTTCATTAAATTTTACTAATCACCATTTCTTTATTTAATTTCAAATAGTTGCTGGCTGCTGGAACAGTTCGTGACAAAACGTTAATCTTGTGGAAAAACGGTCGCGGCAATCGGGAAAAGCGGGTGAGGTCACCATGAACAAAAATCAGCCGTCGAAACAAAACAAATTCGGATTGGGGGCCAGCCGCGCGCGCAGCGATGCCGAAGTGTTGCGGAGGCTTGCCGGGGTAAGGTTGCTGTCCCTGGACGTCGACGGCGTGATGACCGACGGCGGCCTTTATTACACCGATGACGGGCGCATATCGCGAAAATACAACGTCAAGGACGGCGTCGGCATGAAAAGGGCGATGGAGGCGGGAATCCAGATCGTCATCATCTCGGCCGGGGTATCCGGGTCGGTTCCGGAACGGGCGGAAACCCTTGGCATCGAGCACGTCTTCACCGGCGTCGAGGACAAAAGGGCGGTGTTGGAGACGTTGTGCGACGAGCTCGGGATCGGCCTCGACGAGGTGGCGCACATCGGCGATGACCTGAACGACATCCCACTGTTAGAAGCCGTCGGCTGCCCGATCGCCGTTGC
>JADFMB010000132.1 GCA_022564115.1 Pseudomonadota bacterium | reverse complement strand
CTGACCGAGCCTCGCGAAACGGAATTGCCACTCCAATTCGCCGACCGGTTCGCAACGCCGTACGCTGTTGACCCGCTCCACCAAGCTCCGGAAGTCGTAAATGAACCAAAAACCCTGGCAAAGGGATCCACATCGTGATCGAGCAGTCGCGCTGCGGTAAGGTACCGGGTTCCGTCGGCGAACATGATCTTCCGAGCCGTTAGACCCACTCGATCAACCCGAGGGATGAAGTCGTCCGTCACGACTTCCCAGCGCTCGTCTGCCGCTTTGGCACGGATCGCCAAGGTCGGTATACGCTCGTTGTATCCCAGAATCCGATCGCGCTGCTTTTGTCCCACGTACTGGAAGTGGACGGGCATCAAGTAGCTCACGGACCGCCAGCTGGGAAGATCTCTGAAATGTTGGGCCTCGGGCGGCGGGGGCAAATTGTAAATGGGAGATGTGGTGCTCACCTGCGAAGCGCAGCTATAGCGGTTGATGACCGTTTGAAACTGCTTGGCACGCGTATCCCCGAGATCCCCGGTATCGTAAAGCATCAGGGGCGTAAACCAATCCCACGGCTGAACGGGGACTCTGGGACGTTGCAGGCCATCCGGATTGCCGATCTGGGCCCAGGTTGCCACGCCTGACGTGTTCACACCGGGAATATACTCTTCCTGTTCACTGGTATAGATGTTCATGGCATTTGCGATGCCATGCATTATCCCGGCACACGCCACCGCGCGGGCCTGTTCGCGTGCGCCCTGAAGCGCCGGCAACAGGATCGAAATGAGCATCGCGATGATCGCTACCACGACCAGCAGCTCGATCAGAGTGAAGCCCGCCACGCGCCGCGCGGCGCGCGGGTTCCTAGGGCGCGTCTTTGACTTTCCGTGTCGCTGGATCAACATATCGATTGGCCTCCGCTAGGTCCTTCAAGCGATCCGCAAATCGCGCGGACACATACGTGATCCCGTCACGCTCGTATGTCGGCATCAACGTCCGCTCGCCCGTGTCCGGGTTCCGCATCGGGATTTCGCTCACGTCCGTGCGGTCAAAGTAGTACGTCTTGCCGGATTGGACGCAGACAAACGAAATGTCGGCGTCCAGCGGCGACGAAGGGCGGCTGTACAGCCAGTAGCCGATCGCTCCGCTAAACAGAACGACGGCAAGGCCGATCTTCAGATTTCTTCCGGTCGCGCCGTCCATCCGATCCGTCTCACAAAGGCTATGGCAGATACGACATGCGACAAATCGCGACCCGCCTGCACCTTCGCCGCCGACCGCGGACCGCCGCAAAAGCGAACGACCTCGCCAGTCTATGCCCCCATTATCGCAGAATCCGCCACGGAAGCAATGATCTTCAGGTTCATTTGCGCCAAAATCCGCTCGGCGTCTGCGACTTCGGGCCTATCACCGCCTCGCGGGAACGGGCACGCCCAAGAAACACGCCGCCGAATGACTCGCTGGCGCGAGTGCGGGAAGAAATGAGCGGATCCTGTCTGCCGCATCCGCCGTCGAAGACAGCGACAAAAGAAGGCCGAGCTCGCCCGAGCCCGGCCTTCGTTCGTTCCTCGTTCAAGTCTTGCAGACGCAATCAGCGCCGGCGAATCAACGCCAGCCCGCCGACGACGAACAACACGAACAGCGCATGGACGACGCCGATGACATCGGCCAGGAGGCCGTCATCCATAGGCTTCTCCCGCTTTAATTTTCGTCGACGCGGGGGCCGGTCAGGATGGGCCAGTAGACCCAGGTGAATACCGCGAACGCCACGCACCACCCTACCCCCGCCGTTACCATAGCGGCTTGACGAAATTCCTCCAGCCACATCGGCCCCCCAACGCGAACGACTGCCGCCGCCGACAACAGCAGATAGGCGAAGGTGATGGCGGGCGTAACCTTGAGGGCGCGTCCGGTGTGCCCCAGCCCGGCGCGGGTCATGACCCCTATGGTCATCGATCCGATGGCGCCGACGCTCAATACATGAAGCGCCGTGGCTCCGTCCACGGCGTCGCTTAGCTGGGCCAAGCCCTTGAAGGCGAGCCCCACCACCAGCCAGGCGTATCCCAAGTGCAGTATCCAAACGATCGGCTGGTCGAGGACACGCCACCCCTGCCAACGGATCAACCGCAGGCCGTTGATGGCGGCGGCGCCAAGCGCCAACCCGCCGGCGGCGGGTTGGTCCGGGGCCAGTTGATCGGCGATGAGAACCGCCAGCACCGAAAACACCGCCAGCCCGTCGATCCAGGGACGGGGAGGAAGGGGGTCGCTTTCCCCGGTAAGGGCGCCGCGGGTGAATGCCGGCACCACCCGCCCGCCGATGACGGCGATGAGCAAGACGAAAACGTCGAAGGCCAGCCGGTGCCCGGCGGCGGCGGTGTCGTCGCTCAAGCCCAGCCGTTCCAGGTGCACCATGGCGTTAGCGGCGAACAAGAGGGCCAGCACGGCAAGAAAAACCATATGACGTGGGCTGCCGCCGGTCAGGGCCCTGACCATGAAGGCGAAGAGAAGCGCCGGGAAGGCAAGATCGGCGGCGGCGACCAGAACCGGCGGCAGGAAGGCCGAAAACCAGACCGCCGCGCGCCCCGCCGCCCAGACCCCGGCCAGCAGCGCCAGCGGTCCGCCGTTTACCGGTTGTGCACCCGTCCAGTTGGGCGCCGCCGTCAGCAGGAACCCGGCCAGGGCGGCTGTCGCATAACCGAACAACATTTCATGGGCGTGCCACTGCATCGGCGGGAAGTCGGTATCCAGGGCGTTTTCCCCGTTCCAGCCGAACCACGCCATCCAGGCGGCCATGGCGATGACGGCGTGGATGCCGGCGAACAGGAAAAACGGACGGAACCCGTATGACAGAAAGGCGGCTGTTTTTGACGGCATGGACCCGGTTTCATTGGTTGGGGCATAAGGATAGCGATTTTTCCTTGCGCCGGTGGTAAATGAACGGCGACGACCACAACGTTTAGACGGATTTTTTCGATGGCCCTTGATATTGATCAATTGCGCCAATGGATCGGCCGCACCGAGGATGCCGAGGACGTCGCCACGGCGGCGCCCCTGGCCTGTCTGGCGGCGACCCTCGACCGCGACGACCCCGAGCCCGAAACCGGCGATCCGGTGCCGCCGGGCGCGCATTGGCTTTATTTCCTGCCGCGCACCCGGCAATCGGACCTGGACGGGAACGGCCACGCCAGGAAAGGCGGTTTCCTGCCGCCGGTGCCGTTCGAACGCCGCATGTGGGCCGGCGGGCGCATCCGGTTCTTGAAATCCCTTCGCGTCGGAGACGCCATCCGGCGGCAATCCGAGATCCTGGACGTGTCCATGAAGGACGGCAAAAGCGGGCCTTTGGTGTTCGTGGTCGTGCGCCACCGGGTGTCCGGCCCCGGCGGCCTGGCCATCGAAGAGGAGCACGACATCGTTTATCGCGGCGATTCCCCCGGCGGACAGGCATCTCAGGCGGCGCCGAAGGACCCGCCCAAGGACGCCCCGTGGCGGCGCGTCATCGAACCGGACCCGGTGTTGCTGTTCCGCTATTCGGCGCTGATCTTCAACGGCCACCGCATCCACTACGACCGGGATTATGTGACCAGGCACGAAGGCTATCCCGGCCTGATCGTTCACGGGCCGCTGATCGCGACGTTGCTGATGGACCTGTTCCGGCGCCATAACCCGGACACCCCCTTGGGCCGCTTCGATTACCGGGCCCGGGGGCCGATTTTCGACATCGGCCCGTTCACCATCGCCGGCAAGCCCGAAGATAATGGACGGATGGCGTCGCTGTGGGCGCTCGATCACTTGGGCCGGCTGGCGATGACGGCGGAAGCGGAAACCGGCGATGGCTGAGCCCCGCAAACCCCAACCGGAAGCCGACGTCATCGTCGTGCTGGGCTCGAAATTGTCGCCCGACGGCCGGCCGACGCCGTCGGTGAAGCGCCGCGTCGCCCAGGCCGTGCGCCTGTTCCGCGAAGGCCGGGCGGAAAACATTTTGCTGTCGGGAGGCGTCCATGACCACCCGACGCCCGAGGCCGAGGTGATGGCGGCCATGGTCCGGGACGCGGGCGTCGGCGCCGAAAACATCGTTATCGAGTCCCGTTCCCTCAACACGCTTGAGAACGCCGCCTTCTCGGCGGCGGAAATGGAGAAACGGGGCTGGCGCCGCGCCATTGTCGTCACCGACAATTTCCACCTGCTGCGGGCGCTCTTTACCTTTCGCCGCTTCGGCGTCGAGGTCACTGGCAGCGCCGCGCCCGGCGTCTGGGCCGATATGTCGGTGAAGCGGATCGTCGCCGCCTGGGCCCGCGAGGCGGTGGCGCTGCCCGTTTACGCCGCCAAATTCCTGAGCGGCCGGGCCAAACGCGTTGTCGGGCGGGAACAGGGGCGCTAAAACCGCAACATGGCTGAAAACAGGGACCTTCCGTTGACCGGCGTCCGCGTGCTCGACGCCGCCACCTTCATCGCCGCGCCCTATACCGCCACCATCCTGGGCGAATTCGGGGCCGAGGTGATCAAGGTCGAACGGCCCGATGGCGGCGATCCGTTCCGGTATTTCGGCACCGCCACGGAAAGGGACGATTCGACCCTGGCGTGGCTGTCGGAATCGCGAAACAAGAAATCCGTGACCCTGGACCTCAAGCAGCCCGAAGGCCAGGAACTGTTCAGGCGCCTGGCGGCGAAATCCGACGTCATTTGCGAGAACTTCCGCCCCGGCACCCTGGAAAAATGGAATCTCGGCTGGGACCAATTGAGCCGGGAAAACCCGGGCTTGGTGCTGCTCCGCATCACCGGCTACGGGCAGACCGGGCCTTACAAGGACCGCCCCGGGTTTGCCCGCGTGGCGCACGCCGTGGGCGGGCTGACCCACCTTTCCGGCCATCCCGGCGAAACCCCGGTGACCCCGGGGTCGACGTCGCTCGGCGATTACATCTCCGGCCTGTACGGCGCCATCGGCGTGATGATGGCGCTTCGCCACCGCGACCATACGGGAAAGGGGCAGGTCATCGACCTCGGGCTTTATGAATCGGTGTTCCGGATGCTCGACGAAATCGCTCCGGTCTATGCCAAGACCGGTTTCGTCCGCGAGCCCGAAGGCACGGGCACCATTAACGCCTGCCCGCACGGCCATTTCCCGACCCGGGACGGCAAATCGGTGGCCCTCGCGTGCACCACCGACAAGATGTTCCTCAGGCTTTGCCGGGCCATGGGCGAAGAGGGCACCGAATTGGCCAAGGCATTCGGCGAACAGAAAAAGCGCCTGGCCGGGCGCGACGAGGTCAACAAACGCGTCGGTGACTGGATCGGGGCCATGGACCGCGACGCGCTGATGGCCGTGTGCCTGGAATTCGAGGTCCCGGCGGGGCCCATCAACACCATCGCCGACATCTTCGACGATCCGCAGTTTCAGGCCCGCGGCGACCTGACGGCGGTGACCGTGGCGGGCCTGGGCGAAGTGGTGGTGCCGTCGCCGCTGCCGAAGCTGTCGGAAACGCCGGCGCGAATCACGTCGCTCGGCCCCGGTCTGGGCGAACACAACGAAGACGTCTATGGCGGGCTGTTGGGGCTTTCGGCGGAACAACTGGAAAAACTCAGGCAAGACGGCGTGGTTTAGCCTTCGCCGGCGCCCGGAAGCTCATAAGGCTTCGTAGGCGATGCGGGACAGTTCCAGAAGCGCCTCTCTCGGCACATTGCCAATCAGGGCGTAGGCGAGAGGACCGTCGATCCAATAAAAGGCCGACACGCCCCTATCGGAAACGAAACGGAAGGCGGTATCGTCACCGCCCTGGGGGCGCACGTACAGGGTGACGCGGCGGCCGCCCGGGTCTTCGTACATGAACTGCGCCGCCGTCCGGCCGCCGTCCGGCAGCAGCCGGCCGCCGACCAGGGAAAATCCCGCCCCTGTCATGTCGGGCGCCCGCACCATGTGTCCCAGGCGCTTTGAAAGCCAGGCGACCAGGTGAGCTTCCTGGTCGGCGCCGACCTCGACCGGGTGGAGGACTTCCTTGACGTAGACCCTATGGGCGCCGACCGCCTGGTCGATGAAAACGGGGGCGCCGCCGGTGGACGGGCCGAGCCCGTGCGCGAACCAGCCGCCGATGCCGCCGAGGGCGAAGATCGCCACGGCGGCGGCAACCCGCATCCACGGCGCCGTGCCGCGTCCGGGGGCGCGTCCCGCCAAGGCCGAGAGCACGGTCCGGGGCAAGGGTTCGTCAAGGACCCCGTCATACAGGGCGTGCAGGATTTTCCTTTGCGACCGGTAGGCGCGCGCCCGCTTGGCGTCGTCGGGGTGGCCGGCAAGCCAGTCCTCGGCCTCGGCCAGGGCTTCGGCATCCAGCTCGCCGTCCACATAGGCGTGCAACCGGGCGTCGTCCATGGTGTTTTGATCGCTCACTTGACTCTCCTCAGGGACGGCGCGCCGTTCCCTTCCATCAGCTCCCGCAATTTCTCGCGTCCCCGGGCCAGGCGCGACATCACCGTGCCGACGGGCACGTCCAGAACTTCCGCCGTCTGCTTGTAGCTCATGTCCTCCAGGCCGACGAGCAGGACCACTTGGCGCTGTTCCACCGGCAGCCGCTGGAGCGCCGAAGCCATGTCCCTTGCCGACAAGGCGTCCTCCTGGGCCGGGGCAACCGTCGGCGGCTCATAGAGGGTTTCCAGGGGAACCGAGCCGGTGGGGTCCATCCGCGCGGTCCTTTCAATGATGCAAACAATAACCGATGGCCGGTTATTCCGGATTCGGAAAAAAAATTTCAACGAATCGGAATAAAGCCCGGTTTCAGGTGTTTGGTTTTATGAAAGCGCGCGTTCTTGCGCGCCGCAAACATCAGGGGAGCCAAGAATGATCAAGCGAATCCTATTGATAGCCGCCGTCGCCGCGTTTGCCGTCGGAACGTTCACTACCCCGGCCCAGGCCGCGCACTGCCCCAAGGACGTCAAGAAAATCAACGCCCACCTGTCCATGATTAAGGACGAAAAGTTGATGACGATGTCCAAGGTTGTCGCCGACGCAGGGCTGGCCCTTCACAAAGCCAAGAATCACGGGGAATCGATCAAGGTCCTGCACGAGGCGATGGAAGCCCTGGGCATCAAGCATTAAACCGTTAACCCCCTAAGAAGCGTCTCGGGAAACCGGACGCTTGCCGCCCCCGGTTTCAGAAACCCGCGGGGCGGTTTTTTTTGTCGTTTACCGAAATGACGCCCGGGCCGCGCCTGCCGCCAACGCCGTCGCCGTACCGGCCCCGGCCCCGGTCACCTTTATCCGCCAATCCCTGAGCTGCCGGGCTCGGCTGGCGGCGAAACGGGTCTTCGGGTCGCCGTTGACCAGCCGGTCCATTTCGCGCTTTTTCTTCAATTCCAGTTCCGCCCGGCGCATGGCCGCCTGATGCGCCGGGCCGAGGCCGAGGCCGGCGGCGTTGCGCCAGGCGTCCAACTGCCTGACCCTGACGGCGGCCAGGGAATCCTTGCCCTTGCCATCGCCGCCGCCAATGCGCTGGGCATCGCGCCGCGCCTTGAAGCGGGCGTTAAGCCGCGCCATGCGGGCGTGGTCGATGGGTATAAAGCGCTTGGCCTCCGTTCCTGGGCTGCGGGCGGCGACC
>JADFMB010000131.1 GCA_022564115.1 Pseudomonadota bacterium | reverse complement strand
TGACGGTGACCCCGTCGGCCAAAGGCCCCGGACCCTTGAACTGCGAATAGCCCCAAAATACCCCGCCGCCGCCGACAACCGTCAGCACGGAAAGGACGGCGGTGAGGATTTTCAGGAAACGGCCCATGGGGCCACCAGCTTAACCGAAATACCAAATACCAAGGATCAAAGAGCCTTGAAAACAAGCGACGCATTGGTGCCGCCGAAGCCGAAGGAGTTGGACAGCACCGTCTTCACCGGGTGTTCCTTGGCCTGGTGCGGCACCAGGTCGATGTTGGTGTCGACGGACGGGTTGTCCAGGTTCAGCGTCGGCGGGACCACACCGTCGCGCATCGCCAGGATCGAGAAAATCGATTCGACCGCGCCGGCGGCGCCCAAAAGGTGGCCGATGGCCGACTTGGTGGACGACATGGAAAGCCCGTTGGAATGGCCGTCGAAAACCCGTTCCACGGCGGCCAGTTCGATTTCGTCGCCGAGCGGCGTCGAGGTGCCGTGGGCGTTGATGTAATCGATGTCTTCGGGGTTGGCCCCGGCCCGTTTCAGCGCCGCTTCCATGCACCGCTGGGCGCCGCTGCCGTCTTCCGCCGGTGCGGTAATGTGGTGGGCGTCGCCGGACAGGCCATAGCCGATGACCTCGGCCAGGATATTGGCGCCGCGGGCCTTGGCGTGCTCCAACTCCTCCAGCACCACGGCCCCGGCCCCGTCGCCCATGACGAAGCCGTCGCGATCCTTGTCCCAGGGCCGGGATGCCTTTTCCGGAGTGTCGTTGAAGCCTCTCGACAGCGCCCGGGCGGCGCAGAACCCGGCCATGCCGAGCCGGCATACGGCGGCCTCGGCACCGCCGGCGACCATCACGTCGGCATCGTTCAGCATGATAAGCCGGGCCGCGTCGCCGATCGCATGCGCCCCCGATGAGCAGGCCGTGACGACGGAATGGTTGGGTCCCTTGAAGCCGTATTTGATCGACACGTGCCCCGACACCAGGTTGATCAGGCTGGCGGGAATGAAAAACGGGCTGACGCGCCGGATGTTGCCGCTTTCGACTAGCACCGCGTTCTTGGCGATCTCGTTCAGGCCGCCGATGCCCGACCCGATCATGACCCCGGTACGTTCCTGGTCTTCCTCGGTTTCCGCCGTCCAGCCGGAATCGGCGACCGCCTGGACCGCCGCCGTCAGGCCGTAGATGATGAAATCGTCCATGCGCCGCTGATCTTTCGGCGACATCCAGTCATCGGCGTTGAACAGCCCTTCGGCCGTTTCGCCGATAGGCACCTGGCCGGCGATTTTCGACGGCAGGTCGCTGATATCGAAGGATTGGATGGCGCCGATTCCGGATTTTCCGGCGAGCAGGTTTTCCCAATTGACCTTAACCCCGCATCCGAGGGAGGTCACAAGGCCCATACCGGTTACAACAACACGTCTCATGGTTACTCGCGTTTCGAAAACAACCTAAGTCATGACCTGGAACAACTTGAATAAACGCCGGTGGCCGGAAAAGACGGCCTGAATTCGATTAAGCCTTGGGAGTCTGGGTGTTGATGAAGTCAATCGCGTCCTTGATGGTCAGAATCTTCTCGGCGTCCTCGTCGGGGATTTCGCAACCGAACTCCTCTTCGAAAGCCATCACCAGTTCCACGGTATCCAGACTGTCGGCACCCAGATCATCGATGAAGCTTGCCGATTCAACCACCTTGGATTCTTCGACGCCCAGGTGCTCCAAGACGATCTTTTTCACGCGATCAGCGACATCACTCATAGTCTTTTTCCTCGACTTGTTGGGTGTTGAAATTCATCTTTCTGGGTGTTTCCCCCTGAACGAACCTCTTAAATCCCCCGGATTGAATCCCTTGGGGCGGAAAATTTCCGCTTCGTAACACACTTTTTTTGCCTTGGCCAGCGGTCTCGGGACCAATACTGGAATAACCTCCCCCAACCTCCCCGGGCCCCGGCAAAACCGCCGGGGAAGCCCCGGTGGTGGCCTATATCATCGCCATTCCGCCGTTGACATGCAAGGTTTGACCGGTGACGTAGGACGCCTCGTCGGTGGCCAAAAAGACGCACGCGCCGGCCACGTCCGCGGGTTCTCCCAACCGCCCGGCCGGGATGCGGGCGGTCAAATTCCGCTTCTGTTCGTCGCTCAGGCTTTCCGTCATCGGCGTGTCGATAAAGCCCGGCGCGACGCAGTTGACGGTGATGTTGCGGCCCGCCACCTCTTGGGCCAACGATTTCGACATCCCGATCAACGCCGCCTTGGAAGCGGCGTAATTGGCCTGCCCCGGATTGCCGGTGACGCCGACGATGGAGGTGACGGAAATAATGCGTCCCCACCGTTTCTTCATCATCCCCCTCAAACACCCCCGCGACAGCCGGAAAGCAGCGGTCAAATTCAAGTCCAGGACCGTCTGCCAGTCCTCGTCGGACATCCGAACGGCCAACTGGTCGCGGGTCAACCCGGCGTTGTTGACAAGGATATCGATCCCGCCCAAGGCCGCTTCGGCGTCCTTGAGGAGCGTCTTGGCGCCGTTCGCCCCCGACAGGTCGGCGGGCACGGCAAGGGCGCCGTCGCCGAGTTCGCCGGCCAGCGCGTCGAGCGCTCCGGCGCGGGTCCCGGAAAGGCCGACGCGGGCGCCGGCCGCATGAAGGGCGCGGGCGATGGCCCCGCCGATACCCCCGGACGCCCCGGTGACGAGCGCGTTCTTGTCCGTCAGATCAAACATGGCGTCCTCTCATGATCCTCTCGGGGGCCCATCAAAGCCCCTTCAGGAATTCCTCGATCGTCTCGGGCGTGCCCACGGACATGCCGTCCAAATCCTTGTCGATCCGCCGGCCCAGCCCCGACAGCACCTTGCCGGCGCCGATTTCGACCATCGTATCGACGCCTTGTTCCTTCATAGTAAGCACACATTCACGCCAGCGCACCATGCCGGTGACCTGTTCGACCAGCAGAGGACGGATTTCGGTCGGGTCCGTGACCGGCTCGGCGGTGATGTTGGCGACCAGTGGCAGCGGCAGCGGCGCCATGGAAATGCCGGCCAGGGCGTCGGCCATGACATCGGCGGCCGGCGCCATCAGGGGGCAATGGAACGGCGCCGAAACCGGCAGCATTATCACCCGCTTGGCGCCCTTGGCCTTGGCGATCTCGACCGCCCTTTCGATGGCGGCGGCGGTGCCGCTGACGACCACCTGTCCGGGGGCGTTGTCGTTGGCGGTCGTGCATACGTCGGCCCCGGCGGCTTCCTCGGCGACGGCGCGGGCGGTCTCCAGGTCGAGGCCCATCAGCGCCGCCATCGCCCCCTCGCCCAGGGGCACGGCTTCCTGCATGGCGCGGCCGCGGGTTTTCAAAAGCGCCGCCGTATCGGCGACGGATAGACATCCGGCCGCCGCCAGGGCCGAATACTCGCCGAGGGAATGGCCGGCGACGAAGGCCGCCGTTTGGGTAAGATCAATCCCGCCTTCCTTGGACAACACCCGCATCACCGCCAGGCTGACGGCCATGATCGCCGGCTGCGCGTTCTCGGTCAGGACCAATTCGTCGTCGGGGCCTTCGAACATCAGCCTGGACAGGTTCTGCTTCAGCGCCTCGTCGACTTCCTCGAAAACCTCTTTTGCCACCGGAAAGGCCTTGGCCACGTCCTTGCCCATGCCGACGGCTTGGCTACCCTGGCCGGGAAAAATGAAAGCGCGTGACATGCCCCGTGACATGGTTGGGACCTCCCTCGGCGCCAGTTTAGGAGGCTGGCGGGTAAATCGCCACCGCAACCGCGGTCAAGGGCCGGCGGCGACTCCTTTATTTACCCCCCGCTTGCTTGGCGGGCGCGAACCTGTATAGTGCGCCGGCTTTGACATAAGCTTCCTGCCGGGAATGGCCCGGCTATGCCCGCCAACGCTGGCGGGTTGAGACAATCCGAAGGGAGATCAAAACGTGCCTTTTTACGAGAGCGTGTTCATCGCGCGCCAGGACGTTTCAACGTCCCAGGTCGACGGCTTGACCGACACTTTCGAAAAAATCATCAAAGACCTGGGCGGTTCGGTGACCAAGAAAGAGTCCTGGGGCCTGCGCACCATGGCCTACAGGGTCAAGAAGAACCGCAAGGGGCATTACGTTCTCTTGAACATCGACGCGCCCGCCGACGCGATCAAGGAAATGGAGCGCCAGATGCACCTCAACGAAGACGTCATTCGCCACCTGACGACCCGCGTCGACGAGCTCGAGGAAGGCCCCTCGGCCGTTCTTAGGGCCAAGGAACGCGGCGACGACCGGGGACGGCGCTCCGGCCACGGCGAGAACGGCTACGATGCCCGCCCGTCCTTCGACAAAGGCCCCGGCAAGGACGCCAAGCCCGGGCCCGATGATTCAAAACTCAAGGACGCCAAGGCCGGGCCTGATGATTCCAAACCCAAGGACGCCAAGGCCGGGCCCGATGAATCCAAAGCCAAGGACGAAAAAGCCGCCAAGGCCGGGGGAGGAGACGCATGACCCCCCCGCGCACTGGCGGCGGCAGGTCAGGCGGGTCCGGCGGCCCCGGCGGCCCCGGCGGGCCGAGGCGGCGGTCTTTTTTCCGGCGCCGCAAATCCTGTCCCTTTGCCGGGCCCAAGGCCCCGAAGATCGATTACAAGGACGTCAAGCTGCTGTCCCGCTTCACCTCGGAGCGCGGCAAGATCGTGCCCAGCCGCATCACCGCCGTTTCGGCCAAGAAACAGCGCGAATTGGCCCGGGCGATCAAGAAGGCGCGTTTCCTGGCCCTGATGCCCTTTATCATCAAGTAGGCCGGAGAAACGGCGGCCCAGGCGCCCCTTCCCACGGCGCCCGAAGGAGAACCCCATGCCCAAGGAAACGCTGATCGCCATCGGCGCCGGCGTTCTGAGCGCCACTTTGGCGACCGCCTTCCTGAGCCGGGCGCCGGGGGCGCTGTTTTTCGTCTATCTGGCGTCCCTGCCCCTGTTCATGGCCGGGCTGGCCTTGGGCCCGAAAGCCGGGATGATCAGTAGCGCCGTCGGGTTCATGGCCGCCGGGCTGGTCGGCGGTGCCCTGTCGGCCGGGTTTTTCGGATTGATGCAGGCCCTTCCGGCGTGGATGATCGTCAGGCAGATGCTTTTGCAAAGGCCGGCTGGGGCCGGCCCCGGGGACCAGGGGGCAAGCATCGAGTGGTATCCCCTCGGCGACATGTTGTGCTGGCTGACGATGCTGGCGGCGGGAATGCTGGTGCTCATGGCCGTGGCGGCGGCGGCAGGCGAAAACGGCCTGTCGGCCATGGTGGCGCTGAACCTGGACCAAATCCTGCAAACCATCGCGCCGGATATGGACCCGCGGCGCCTGGAAGCCACGGTCGAGATCATGGCCCCCCTGTTTCCGGGCGCCGCCGGCGTGTCGTGGCTGTTGATGATCATCGTCAACGCCTCCCTGGCCCAGGGACTTCTGGTCAAGCTTGGCCATAACCTGCGGCCTTCCCCCGACTACGGCAACCTGCAACTGCCGCATTGGATGTCTTGGCCGCTGGTCGGATCGGCGGCAATGGCGTTGCTGGGAACGGGGGAAATGGAGTATACCGGCCGCAACCTGGCGATGATCCTGGCGGTGCCGTACTTTTTCCTGGGCCTGACGGTGGTTCACGCCTGGGCCCATCGGGTTTCCTTCACCGGGACGGTGCTGGTGTTCTTCTACCTGATGCTGGTGTTTTGGGGATGGTCGGCGCTGATGGTGGCCGGCATCGGCGTCATCGAACAATGGACCGGCCTTAGCCGGCGCATGGCCGGGATTGACGAAAAGGGGCCGCCCAGAAGTAACGACAACGATTAACCGGGCCCCGGGCCCGGCAAGCGCTTAAGGAGCGAAAACGATGGAAGTCATTTTGCTGGAACGAATTGAAAAACTCGGTCAGATGGGCGACGTGGTGAAGGTCAAGTCCGGCTACGCCCGCAATTACCTGCTGCCGCAGAAAAAGGCCCTGCGCGCCACCGACGCCAACAAGCGGCATTTCGAGGAGCAACGCGCCCAGCTTGAGGCCGCCAACCTTGAACACCGCGCCGAAGCCGAGAAAGTGGGCAAGAAGCTGGAAGGGCTTTCCGTCGTCATGGTCCGCCAGGCCGGCGAGGCCGGACAGCTTTACGGTTCCGTCAACGCCCGCGACATTTCCACCGCCGTCACCGAGGCCGGTTTCACCATCACCCGCCAACAGGTCAAGCTCAACCACCCGATCAAGGCGCTGGGCCTGTATCCGGTCCGGGTGTCGCTGCACCCCGAAATCGACGTCGAGATCATCGCCAACATCGCCCGCTCCCAGGACGAGGCCAAGGTCCAATCCAAGACCGGCAAGGCCGTCGTCAGAACCGAGGAAGAGGAAGCCCCGGCCCCCGAGACCGCCCCCGAACCCGACGCCGGCAAGACGAAGGAAAATAAGGCCAAGGCCGACACCGAGGGGGAAGAGGCGGCCAAGGCGGTCGAGGAAGCGGCCAACGAAGCGGTGGCCGAACAGGCCGAGGAAATATTCGAGGAAGGCGCCGCGCCCGAGCCCGAGCCCGAGATCGAGCCCGAATCCGAAGAGACAGCCGCCGACGCCGACGGCGAGGCCCCGGAGGCCCCAGAGACCGGGAAATCCCCGGACGAGGACGGCAAGGCGGAGAAAAAATCCAAATAAAACCAGAGTCTTCCAATAGGGCATTTCCGGTTCACGCAGGTTCGCCGGAAATGCCCTAACTCATTGATTTTACGCAAATACGTCGTCGCAAACGGTTCCGTTTGCTCGGGATTTGCCCTAGACCGGCAACGGCGCGTCCCAACCGATGCGCGGTTTTTATTTTTGCCATCCCGGGCCGTGCCGATGGTTCCTTGCCTTCAAGTCAATTGCCGAAATCCCGATGGGGTATCGGAACAAGGACGTGGAAAACGACCCCGGCCGACAGCTCACCGGCGGCCTGAGGGGACTCTCCGGGAAAACCCCCGCCGGCCACCCGGCTTATGCACAGAAATCGCCCTTTATCCCCGCTATTCTCTCTGGCCCGCCCGGGTCATTTTCCCTAGCTTCGCCAGATGGCGACGACAACGGCAACAACCCCTTCGGGGGACCCCGACGGCGGCGGAGACACCACTCAGGGCGGCCAGGGCTCCCACCCGTTCCGCACCATGCCCCACAACCTGGAGGCCGAAAAGGGGCTGTTGGGCGCCATTTTCATCAACAACCGCGCCTACGAGACGGTCTCTGACTTCCTCGGGCCCGAGCATTTCGCCTATGCCCAGCACGGGCGCATCTTCGAGGCCGCGGCGAAGCTGATCGAGCGTGGCCAGATCGCCGATCCGGTGACCTTGCGGCGGTTCTTCGAGGCCGACGAGAACATGGCCGAAATCGGCGGGCCCGCGTATCTGGCCGAACTGGCGGCCTCGGCGGTGACGGTCATCAACGCCGGCGAGTACGGCCGTCAAATCTACGACCTTTACCTCAAGCGCGAGTTGATCGGGCTCGGCGAGAACGTGGTCAACAAGGCCTACGGCGGCGAGGTCGAGGAAACCGCCACCAACCAGATCGAAACCGCCGAACAAGGCCTCTATGACCTGGCCACCAAGGGCGAATACGAAGGCGGCTTCCGGCCGTTCAAGGACGCCGTCATCACCGCCATCAAGACGGCGGAAGCCGCGCACTCCCGCGAAGGCGGCCTGGCCGGGGTCGGCACCGGGTTCACCGACA
>JADFMB010000008.1 GCA_022564115.1 Pseudomonadota bacterium | reverse complement strand
TCCGGAAAGGCGGCGCTCAGGTTCTTCACCGCCCGGGCCGATACCGGTATGTGGGGTCCCACGGTCCGGCCCAGCCAACCCCCCAAGGCCGAGGCCATGTCGATCGGCAGGACCCGCATCAGGCTATAGGCCATCATCGCCGCCGCCGCCTCAAGGGGGTGAAAGAGGTAACGGTTTATGGGGGGCGGTAATTTGGGCATGGCGGGCGTCAATCATCAAAAAGCGGGCGCAAAACCGCGTCCAGGGACGCTTCGTCCGCCCATTGCAGGGTGATTGTCAAGACCCGGATGCCGTCACGTTCGTTTTCGGGCAGCCGTTGAAAGTCCTTCTCGGTGGTCACCAGGGCGGCCTTCCTTTCCTCCGCTTCGGTCTTGAGATGCCGGATGTCGCCCGCCGAATAGGGGCCATGGTCGGGAAAGGCGTGCACGGCAACGACGTCGCAACCGATTCTCCCGAGGGTGTCGAAAAACTTCTCCGGCGACCCGATGCCGGCAAAGGCAACCACGGGGTTGCCCTTCAAACCTTCGGCCTCCGGCCCCGGTTCGACGCCGGCTTTGAGGACCGGAAGGCCGCTGGCCAAGACATCGTGCCGGCTGGCGATGCCCGTCTCGTCTTCGCCGATCACCACCAGGGCACCGGCGCGGCCCAAAGCCGGGGCCACCGGTTCGCGCAAGGGGCCAGCCGGGATCATGCGGCCGTTGCCAAAACCGAAACCGCCATCGACGACCAACAGCGACAGGTCCTTTACAACCGAGGGGTTCTGAAACCCATCGTCCATGATGATGATGTCGGCCCCGTCGGCGGCGGCGCGGGCGCCCAAGGCCCGGTCGCGGGAAATCCAAGTCGGCGCGGCGGCGGCCAAAAGCAGGGCTTCTTCGCCGACGTCAACCGCCCAGTGAGAATCCGGATCGACCCGAAGCGGTCCGGCTTGGGAACCGCCGTAGCCGCGGCTAAGGAAATGCACCTTTCGTCCCTGGTCCATCAATCGCTTACCCAGGCTCAACGCCACCGGTGTCTTGCCGGCCCCGCCGGCGACCAGGTTGCCGACGCAAAGAATCGGAACCGACGCCTTGAAGGGATTTGCCATGGCCAACCGGAGACGGGTCGCCAAGCCGTAACCCCAACCCAACGGCGTCAGGAACGCGCCCAAGGGGCCGCCGCCCCGGCGCCAGAAATCAGGTGCCCGCATGGGGGGCGTCCTTCCGGGACAAGGGCTCAAGAAACGGTTGCAGTTCACCGAAAACCGCGTCCAGCACACCGGCTTCGGCGGCGGCGAAAGCGTCAGCGGCGGCGGCCATGCGGTCGCGTTCCGAAGGATCGGCCAGCAACCGGGCAACGGCGGCTTCCAATGCTTCTTCGTCGGCGACCTCGATGGAGGCGCCGGCCGCCTTCAAGTGTTCCGCGATGTCCTCGAAATTCATCATGTGGGGCCCGTGGACGATGGCGCAATCGAGCCGCGCCGCCTCCAACGGGTTCTGACCGCCCAGGGGTACCAGGGACTTGCCCATGAAGGCGATCCCCGCCAGACGATAGAAAAGCCCAAGTTCGCCCAGGGTGTCGGCCACATAAACGTCCGTATCGGGACCGATGGCGTCACCGGCCGAGCGGCGGCTGACGGTCAGGCCCAGTGCGCTAATCCGGGTGGCGATTTCAGAACCCCGGTCCGGATGGCGCGGGACAATGACGGTCAACAACCCCGAAAACAGGTCCTTGAGCCGCCGGTGCACGCGCGCCGCTATTTCTTCCTCGCCGGGGTGGGTGCTGGCCGCCAGCCACAATGGCCGGTCGCCGAGGCCTTTCTTGAATTTCGCCAATATCTCGCCATCGGCGGGCAGGGGCGGAACGGCGAACTTCAAATTGCCGACGTACCTGGCGTCGCCGGCGCCGAGACGACGGAGGCGTTCGGCGTCCGCTTCGGTCTGTCCCAGACACAGGTCGAACCCTTCGAGCAGCCTTTTGATCAAGCCGCCGAAGCGTTGCCAGCCCGAGAACGACCGCGGCGATATTCTGCCGTTGATCAGGACCATCGGTATTTTCCGGGCCACCGTTTCGGTGATCAGGTTGGGCCAGAATTCCGATTCCGCCCACAGCGTCAGGTCCGGACGCCAGTGGTCGAGAAACCGCCGGACATAAGGAACGCGGTCGACCGGAACGTACTGGTGGAAAGCACCCTCAGGCAGCCGCTCCGCCATCAGCCGGGCCGACGTCAAGGTGCCGGTGGTCACCAGGACGCTGACGCCGGATATTTCCGTGACCAGACGCCCGATCAACGGCAGCAGGGAAATCGATTCGCCGATGCTGGCGGCGTGGGTCCAGATCAAAGGGCCCGAAGGGCGGTCCCGTCCGGGGCGACCCAGGCGTTCGGCGAACCGGTCTCGGTCCTCCTTGCCCCGCGCCTTGCGGACCGCCAGGTAAAGACTGATCGCCGGCGCACCGATGCCCGAAACAAGACGGTAAAGGAGAAGCATCATGACGCACCCCCTTCATCGCCGGGCCGGGGCCCGCGTCCCGGGGCCGGCTCGACGGGGGGCCGGCCCGAAAGCCGGTCGGCTTCGGCGGTGACGGCGTTGAGCCCGACTTCGACTTGACGCCGGACCGACTCCAGGGCCTCGGACCCGGCCTTGCGGTCAACGCGAATGGGATCGCCCCAGACGATGACTCCGCGGCCGAAAGGCCAAGCCAAGAGGAACCGGTCCCAGGTCGAAAGGCAGTGGCCCCGGGTGGTGCCGAAAGCGACGGGAATGACTGGAACGCCGGAAAGGCGAGCCACGTTGACGACCCCATCGCTGGCCCGCATGCGGGGACCGCGCGGCCCGTCGGGAGTGATGCCGACGTAATCGCCTTGCTTCATCGCCTTGACCATGGTGCGGAGCGCCTGAGCGCCGCCGCGGGTGGAAGACCCGGCCGCCCACTTGATCCCGAAATGACCGACCGTATGGGCAATGAGTTGGCCGTCCCGGTGCTCGGAAATAAGCATGTGGATGGTTTTCCGATGGTCCCAACAATACGGCATCAGCAGCAGCCTGCCGTGCCAAAACACGAGGATAAAGGGCTTTCCCTCGTCCCAGAACCGCTTTGGGATCTCGCCGCCGACAACCGCCCAACGGCCGGTGTGATAGACTAGGCGAATATAGAGCGACGCCAGCCAGCAGAAAAACCGGCGCACGGTTTCAGACTGGAGGACGCGCTTCAATGGCCTCACGTTGAGGGAACCCCTGTTTTAAATTCAGGCTTCCGCCGCCCGGACCGCATCCGAAGTCTCGGCCTCTTCGGCGAATTGAAGGTTGTACAGCCGCTGGTAATTACCGCCCCGGGCCATCAGTTCCACGTGAGTCCCCTGTTCGATAACGCACCCCTTGTCGATTACGTATATCAGGTCGGCGCCGGTCACCGTGGACAGCCGATGGGCGATCACCAGGGTCGTCCGTCCCTGCATCAGTTTGTCCATGGCGGCCTGAATTTGGCGTTCGGATTCCGTATCCAGCGCCGAGGTCGCCTCATCCAAAAGAAGAACCGACGCGTTTTTCAACATCGCCCGGGCGATGGCGAGGCGCTGGCGCTGCCCTCCCGAAAGCTTGATCCCCTGTTCACCGACCAGGGTGTCGTAACCGTCGGGCAGGTCGACGATAAAATCGTGGGCGGCGGCGTTTTTCGCCGCCTCGATGATTTCATCCTCTTCGGCCCCGGCCCGGCCGTAGGCGATATTGGCGCGGACGGTGTCGTCAAAAAGGGTGATTTCCTGGCTGACCAGGGCGAAGCCGCCAAAAAGCGAAGCGAAGGTGACGTCGCGGACATCGGTACCGTCAACGGTGACGCGGCCTTCATCGACATCGTAGAAACGGGGGATCAGGTTGAGGATGGTCGATTTGCCGGCCCCCGAGGCACCGACCAACGCCACTCTTTTCCCGGCCGGCACCTCCAGAGTGATCCCATTCAGGGCCGCCTTTCCGGGCACATAGGAAAAACGGACATCTTCGAGTTGGATGTGGCCTTTAACGGATCCCAGGTCCACCGCATCAGGTTTCTCGTGAATGGCCGGCTCCGTATCCAGGAGCTTGAACATGCGTTCGGCCCCGGCTAAACCTTCCTGAAGGCTGGCGTTCAGATTGGCCAGCCGTTTCATCGGTTCATACGCCAGCAACAACGCCATGATGAATGAGAAAAAGGCGCCCGACGTGGTGGCGCCTTCGATTACCCGGTAGCCGCCGTAAATGATAACGATGCAAACCGCCACCCCGCCCAGGGTCTCCATGATCGGGCTGGACAGCGCCCGGGTCCGCGCCGATTTGAGATTGAGGCTGAAGATTCTTTCGACGATACCGGCAATCCTGCTTTTTTCGTACCCTTCCATGCCATAGGCCTTGACCAACCGGATGCCCTGGAAAGCCTGTTCCAGCAACGTGGTGAACAGGCCCATTTCCTCCTGGGTGTTGGCCGTGACTTTCCGCATCCGCCGCCCGAGGCGCAGGATCGGCAACGCCGCCATGGGGAAAATAAAAATACAGATCGCCGCCAGTTGCCAGTCCTTGGCGAACATCACCGCTATCAGGCCGATAAGTGACAGCAGATCCTTGCCGAACCCGGTCAACGCATTCGACACCGCCGTTCGCATCTGATTGATATCCACGGTGAAGCGGGAAATCAGGCCTCCCGTCGCGTGGTTGTGGAAAAAGCTCAGGTCCATGCGCGCCAAGTGGGCGAACAGGCGATTCTGGTTATCCGCGATGATGCGAAAGCCGACAATGCTCATCAATACCGACTGGCCGTAATTGGCCAGGCCTTTGATAAAAAACGTCGCGAACACGGCCAGGCCCAGGGGCCACAGCATGTCCTGATTTTCGCCAATGAATACTTCGTTGACCACGGGCTCCATCAGCCAGGCACTGAACGCGGTGGCGGCGGCCATGACCGCCATGCAGACGACGGCAAGCATGATCCAGCCTAAATAATGATGGATGCTTTCCCGCCAAAGCCGGTGCATCAGCGCCTGGGTGGAATCATGCCGTGGCGGATTTTTAACGGTTATGTCGTTCAAGGTTTAGCAACCCGTGTTTGACGAAGCGGACATTAACACGCGGCAGACCCGGGGGCCAACGTTTGCCCATTTTATCAACTCCCGGCAACGGTCATTCCTTCAATCCTGATCGTCGGCGCGTTGGTTCCATACCGGAAAACCAAGTCGTCGGCGGCGGTCAATTTCCGGAACATATCCGTCAAGTTCCCGGCAATGGTCACTTCAGTGACCGGATAGGCCAATTCACCGTTTTCGATCCAGAATCCGCTGGCGCCCCGGCTGTAATCGCCGGTTATGCCATTGACCCCGAACCCCATGAGCTCGGTGATATAGAACCCTTCCTTGATGTCGGCCATTAAGGCTTTCGGGGTTACGTCGCCGGCTTCGAGGTAAAGGTTCGTCGACGACGGCGACGGCGGGGACGACGTGCCCCGGGCGGCGTGGCCCGTTGTCTTCAATCCCAGTTGCCGGGCCGAGCGCAGATCCAGGATCCACGTCTTCAGGACGCCGTTTTCAATAATGTCCATGCGCTTGGTGCCGACGCCTTCGCCGTCGAAGCATTTCGAACGGAGACCGCGACGGCGGAGCGGATCGTCAACGACGGTGACCGAATCGGGAAATATTTTCTCTTCCATTTTGTCTTTCAGGAAGGTAGTGCCGCGGGTCACGGAATTACCGTTGATGGCGCCGGCCAAATGGCCAAGCAGCGAGTTGGCGACCCTGGGGTCGTAAACGACGGGGACTTCCGCCGACCGGGCCTTTTGAGGATTCAAGCGGCCGACGGCTTTTTCCCCGGCGCTGAGGCCGATTTCTTCCGGAGAAGGAAGATCGTCCCCGTAGACGGCGGTGGCATAATCGTAATCGCGCTCCATGCCGGCATCCTCGCCGGCGACAACCGAAACGCTGATCGAATGGCTGGACCCGGAACGGGTCTGGGCGAAACCGTTGCTGCTGACCATGGCGATATTGTTCCGGCCCCAACCGGCTTCGGCGCCCTCGGAATTGGTGACGCCGGAAACGCTCAGTGCCGCTTCTTCCGCCCTGGCGGCGCGTTCGTTCAACATGTCGCTATCGGGCTCGGCGTCGTCACAGACTTCCAGATCGGGGAAATCGCCGGCCAACTGTTCCGGATCGGCCAGTCCGCAATAGGGATCTTCGGGCACCGATCGGGCCATGGCCACGACGCGCCCGACCAGTTCATCCAAGGCCGTCTCGGACGTGTCCGAAGACGAAACGATGGCCTGGCGGGAGCCGACGAAAACGCGAAGACCCAGATCGGCCCCTTCCGAGCGTTCCAGGTGTTCCCTTTCGCCCAACCTCTGGGTCAAGGAAAGCGACACCCCTTCGACGAAGACGGCATCGGCGGCATCGGCGCCGGCCCTCAGAGCCTTGCCGATAAGGTCGTCAAGCACCTCCAGTGTTCCGTTTTTTTCATTCATGCTTTTTTTTGCCGTTCAGTTATGCGAATCGCGGAACCCTAAATAAAGCCCGACGGGGTTATCAAGTCGGTCAGTGTTTTCCCAAAAGCGTCGGATTGCTTCATTTAGTTTCGAATGTAACACCCAAAAAACATTCAATTTCCTGTGAATTAAGAGTTGTGATGTTGGCGCAATGGGAGATAAATATCATTTAAATATAAGTTGTCTCGTTATGATGCGCTGGCACGCTGAACGCAAGCATCGTCCAGGGCGCATCGGCGGTAAATTGACTTCCCAACGTGAAGACCATGCCAAGGGTAACAGCTTTAAAAGAAGACCCGCCTGAATCCCTTCAGCGTCAAGAACTGGGGTCTGCTGTTGTTCGCTTTGCCGGCGATTCCGGCGACGGCATGCAGTTCATCGGCAATCAGTTCACTCAATCGACGGCGCTTTGCGGCAACGACCTCGCCACCTTCCCGGATTTCCCGGCTGAAATTCGCGCCCCCGCCGGCACCACGTTCGGGGTATCGGCGTTTCAAATCAATTTCGGCGCCAGCGTGATCAAAACCTCCGGCGATGACTGCGACATGGTAGTCGCCATGAACCCGGCGGCGTTGAAGGTCGAGCTGCCGGAACTGAAACTGGGTGGACTAATTCTCGTCGATGCCGGCACCTTCACGGAAAGAAACCTGCACAAGGCGCATTTCGACACCAACCCCCTCGAAGACGGAAGCCTGAGCCCCTACCGCCTTATCGAGCTCGACATATCCGCAATGACCTTGGAGGCGGTAAAGGAATTCGGCCTTGGCAAAAAAGAGGCGCTTCGCTGCAAGAATATGTGGACGTTGGGGTTAGTCTACTGGATGTACGATCGCGACCGGCAGGTGACCATTGATTGGCTGAACGAAAAATTCGCCAACCTGCCCGACTTGGCGGCGGCCAATATCGCGGCGTTGAACGCCGGTCACGCGTTTGGCGAGACGGCTGAAATTCCGGACGGCGTGCACGGGTTTTCGATCGGCAAGGCGAATATCGCCCCGGGCGAATACCGGACGGTCACAGGCGCCGAGGCACTGTCCTGGGGACTGGTTGCCGGGGCCAAGCTGGCGGGTTTGAAGATGACGTTCTGTTCATACCCCATTACCCCGGCGTCGTCGTTGTTGCACACCCTTTCCAATCTTATGGATTATGATGTCGTCACGTTCCAGGCCGAAGACGAAATCGCCGCCGTTTGCACGGCCATCGGCGCGTCCTATGCCGGCTCGTTGGGGATCACGTCCAGCTCCGGCCCCGGGATCGCGCTAAAAGCCGAAGCCATGGGTCTTGCCATCAGCGCCGAATTGCCGCTGATCGTGGTTAATTCGCAACGCGCCGGTCCCTCGACAGGGATGCCGACGAAGACCGAACAATCGGACCTTCACCAGGCGGTGTTCGGACGCAACGCCGACAGCCCGTTGGTGGTGGTTGCCTCCCGATCGCCATCCGATTGTTTTTACGTCGCCATCGAGACCATCCGTCTGGCGGTCAAATACATGACCCCGGCGATCCTGCTAACCGATGGCTATATCGGAAATGCCGCGGAACTCTGGTTGATCCCTGATTTTGATTCCTTCGAATCATTCCCGGTTGAATTTCGCATCGACCCGGAAGGATATCAGCCTTTCTTAAGGGATGAAAAAACGCTGGCCCGGCCCTGGGCGACCCCCGGAACGCCGGGGCTGGAGCACCGGATCGGCGGCCTGGAAAAGGATTTCGATACCGGCCATATCTCCTATGATTCGGCCAACCACCAGCGCATGACCGAAATTCGCGCCGCCAAGATCAACGGCATCGCCGACGATATCCCCTTGCAAACAGTCGAGGAAGGAGACGGCAAGGGCGAATTAGCCGTCGTTGGTTGGGGATCGACTTATGGCCCCATCAATCGCGCCGTCAGCGCCCTCAGGGACGAGGGGAAGAAAGTCTCGCACATCCACATCCGCCATATTTGGCCATTGCCGAAGAACCTGGGCGATCTGTTGGAAGGCTTCGATCAGGTTCTGGTGCCGGAGTTGAACAAGGGCCAATTGTCGACCCTGCTCAGGAGCCAATACCTGACGGACGCCCAGACCTTGTCCAAGGTCAGCGGCCAGCCATTCAAGATTTCCGAGATCGAAGCCGCGATCCGCGACAGGTTGGAGAAATGACATGAATGTCGTAACGCCGCTCAATAAACTCACACCGGCCGATTTCGCCACCGATCAGGAAGTCCGCTGGTGCCCCGGCTGTGGCGATTACGCGATCCTGAAGGCGATGCAACGGACCCTTGCCGACATCGGCGCCACCAAGGAAAACACGGTGTTCGTTTCCGGCATCGGCTGTGCCGCCAGGTTCCCTTATTACATGGCCACTTATGGCTTCCACACCATCCACGGGCGGGCGCCGGCGGTTGGCACAGGCATCAAACTGGCCAATCCGGATTTGGATGTCTGGGTGATTACCGGCGACGGGGATGCGTTGTCCATCGGCGGCAACCATCTGCTGCACGTGCTTCGCCGCAACGTGAATTTGCAGGTTTTGTTGTTCAATAACGAAACATACGGCCTCACCAAGGGTCAATATTCCCCGACGTCGCGCGCCGGGACCCGTTCGCCGTCAACGCCCATGGGATCGATTGAAAACCCGGTTTCCGCCGTCGCCCTGGCGCTTGGCGCCGGCGCCCGGTTCGTCGCCCGATCCGTGGATACCATGCAAAAGCATTTGCCCGTTATCTTCAAACGCGCCCACGATCACAACGGCACGTCGTTCGTCGAGATTTTCCAGAACTGCATCGTCTACAACGACGAAGTGTTCGCGGAATTTACCGCCAAGGACGTCGCCGACGATGCCGAAATCATCCTCGAGCACGGCCAGCCCTTGATTTTCGGTAAGCAAAAAAACCAGGGCCTCAGGGTCAAGCCGGGTTTCATCGAACTGGAAACCGTGATAATCGGCGAGGACGGCGTGACGGAAGAGGATATTTTGGTTCATGACGAAACCAACAGGGCGCTGGCCGGCATGCTGGCGCTGTTGGAGCCGCCTTCCATGCCCGTCGCCATCGGCGTCCTCTATTGCGACCCCAGGCCCAGCTATGATGACGGCGTCAAGGACCATATGGACGAAGCACTGAAACATTCTTCAGGCCATGACATCAACGCGCTCTTGAGGCGCGGCCATACCTGGACCATAACTGACTGATACGAACTTTACTCTAGGGGGGGCCATGCCGGTCAGTGTTGCGGTCATAGGATCCGGTCCAGCCGGATTCTATACAGCCGACGCTCTTGTCAATTCCGGCATTGATCTAAGCATCGACATCATCGAACGGCTGCCGACGCCGTTCGGCCTCATCCGGGGCGGAGTCGCCCCTGATCACCAAACGACCAAGAAAATATCCAAGAAATACGAAAAAACCGCATTAATGGATCAGGTGCGCTATTACGGCAACGTCGAAGTCGGACGTGACGTAAGCTTGGTGGAGCTCCGGGGAATCTATGACGCCGTGGTCCTGGCTATCGGCGCCCCTCGTGACCGGAAAATGAATATCCCCGGCGAGGACAAGATCGGGGTTTTCGGTTCCGCCGATTTTGTCGGTTGGTACAACGGCCATCCTGATTTTTGCGACCTCGATCCTGATCTGAACGTTTCCGCCGCCGCCGTCATCGGCGTCGGCAACGTCGCTATTGATGTCGCCCGCCTACTCGTCCGCACCAAGAACGAGTTGGCCGGCGGCGATATTCCCGGATACGCGGAGAAGGCCATCCTCGATTCGCCCATCGACGACGTCTATATCTTCGGCCGTCGTGGCCCGGTGGAAGCCAAGTTCACCAATGTCGAACTGCGCGAAATGGGCAAGCTCGAACAATCGGTGCCCCAGGTTAAGTCCGAGGTCCTCCCGGACGGGGTCGGCGATCTGGTGGATAGGGAAAAACGGCTGAAGGAACGCAATCTGGCGACGCTCCGGGAATTCGCCGGGCGTCAGCCCGATGAACTGCCTAAGCGGGTCCATTTCGAATTCTATGCGTCGCCGGCGGAGATCCTGGGCGGGGACCGGGTCGAGGGGTTGAGGTTGGAACGCACCCGGGTCGAGGACGGCCGCGCTGTCGGAACAGGGGAATTTTTCGATGTCGAATGCGGTTTGGTCGTCGCCGCCATCGGCTACCGATCCGACCCCTTGGAAGGCGCGCCCTTCGATGAAAAACAAGGGATTGTTCCCAATGACGACGGCCGCGTCGATGACCGGCTTTACGCCGTCGGTTGGATCAAACGCGGCCCTTCCGGGGTGATTTCCACAAACCGGCCGGACGGTATTGCCGTTGCCGGGTACATCATCGACGATTGTGGCGGGGGTGACAAAGCGGGACGCGAAGCGTTTGAAAAGATTCTGAAGGAACGCAACGTTCGATTTATCAGCTATGAGGATTGGAAGAAGATCGAGGCCGCGGAAATCGAAAATGCCGAGGGCGAACACCCGAGAAAGAAATTCGTCACCGTAAAAGAGATGCTGGACGTCCTTGACCGTCCGTAAATTGAAAATTCACTAAGAACAGGGCACAATGGGCCATGTCCGATGAAACCTATGCTGGCGATCTGACACCCAAGCAGACCTGGGAGATGCTTGCCGAAAACCCGGATGCCGTCTTGATCGATGTGCGCACCGAGGCTGAGTATGCCTGGGTCGGCACTCCCGATCTTTCCAGCCTTGGCAAGGATGCCCTTAACGTTCCGTGGAAGATGTTTCCGGACATGGCGCTCAACCCGGACTTTGTCGACCACGTTTCCGGGGCCGCCCCCGGCAAGGATACGCCGTTAATGTTCATGTGCCGGTCGGGTGTACGTTCGCTTCAGGCCGCCGAAGCGATGACCAAGGCCGGTTTTACGAAGTGCTACAACCTTGCCGGCGGGTTTGAAGGCAAGCACGACGACAACGGGCACCGGGGCACCGTCAACGGCTGGAAAGTGGACGGCCTGCCCTGGCGGCAGGGATAAGCCGGCCGTTTTACTTTCCGGCCGCCGACAAGGCCCGGTCCAGGTCTTCCTTAAGGTCTTCGGCGTCTTCCAGGCCCACCGACAAGCGGACAAGTCCTTCGGTGATGTTCAAGTCCGCCCTTTCCTCGGGGCTCAGGCGATGATGGGTCGTCGTCGCCGGATGAGTGGCCAGGCTTTTGGCGTCACCCAGGTTATTGGAAATATCGATCAGCCTCAGCGCATTCAGGAAGCGGAAGGCCGCTTCCTTGCCGCCGTCGATGTCGAACGAAACCATGGTTCCGCCGTCGCCCATTTGCGCCATGGCAAGGTCGTGCTGCGGGTGGGTTTTGAGTCCGGGGTAGTGGACCTGGGTGATTTCCTTCCGACCGTTTAAAAAATCGGCCATGGCGCGGGCGTTTTGGCAATGGCGCTTAACCCGGATATCCAGGGTCTCCAGCCCCTTCAACATGACCCAGGCATTGAACGGGCTTAAACTCGGGCCGGTGTGACGCAAGAACGGGGTCAAGTCGTTTTCGATGAAGTCGGCGTCGTTGGTGAGGATCGCGCCGCCCATCGTCCGGCCCTGTCCGTCGATATGCTTGGTGGCGGAATACATGACGATATCGGCGCCCAGTTCCAACGGCCTTTGCAGTATTGGCGTCGCGAACACATTATCGACGATAATCCTGGCTCCCGCCTCGTGGGCCAAATCGCTGACCGCTTGAATGTCGATGATTTCAAGGATCGGGTTGGACGGCGTCTCCAGAAACACGCACTGAGTTTTGGTCGACAGCGCGGCCTTCCACTCCTCCAGGTCGATGCCGTCGACGAGGACGGTTTCGATGCCGAATTTAGGAAGCTGTTCGGCAATGATGTAAAGGCACGACCCAAACAGCGCCCTGGAAGAGACAACCCGGTCCCCGGCCTTGAGCTGGCTAGCCAGCGCGGCGAACACCGCCGCCATGCCGGTCGCCGTCGCAACGCAAGTCTCCGCCCTCTCCAGGAGCGCCAGGCGATTTTCGAACATCGTCACGGTCGGGTTGGCGTAGCGCGAATACATGTAGCGCTGTTTTTCGCCCTTGAAGGCCTGCTCGGCTTCTTCGGCCGACTCGTAAACGTAGCCGGACGTCAGAAACAGTCCTTCGCTGGTTTCGCCAAATGCCGAGCGCTCCGTCCCGCCCCGGACAAGCCGAGTGCTTTGGCGCCAATTTGCCGGATCAGATTTCTTGCCACCCATGGGAGCGTCCTCCGTTTTATATCGGACCGGCAAGAAAAAAGCCCCAACCGCTGGGGGTCAGGGCTCCGATGGCTCCGACCTTTTAGCGGGTTTTTTTAACGTGGGCGCAAGCCGGTCGACCAAATCACCACGTAACAGCGGAAAATAAAGCCCTGGCGCCCGGAAAGGTCAAGAACAATTCTTAATTGGGAGAGTGTCAATTTCATCGAAGCCATCGCCTTTCGGCAGGAAACTCCCTATATAACTGTCTTAACAAAGGACGATTTCATGACTGACCTTGCCACTACCGATGAGTTGTTTTTCACCCACGCCGGGCTGGACCGAAACCGCGTTCAGGCCATCGTCGACGATGCGCTGAAGGGGACCGACGACGGTGAATTGTTCCTGGAATACCGCCAATCGGAAAGCCTCGTCTTTGACGACGGGAAAATCAAAAGCGCCGCCTTCGACACCACGCAGGGTTTCGGGCTTCGCGCCATTTCCGGCGAGACAACGGGATATTCGCACGCCTCCGAGCTCAGCGAAGACGCCATCCGCCGCGCCGCCGACACGGTGAAGACGATCCGCACCGGCAAGGGCGGAACCTTTGCCGAGCCACCGGGTACCAATCGGAACTTTTACCGGGACGACAACCCACTGGCCCTGGTCGACTTCGAGACCAAGGTCAAGCTGCTGACCGACATGGATGCCTATGCCCGCGGCAAGGACGACCGGGTGGCCCAGGTTTCGGCGTCCCTTTCCGGCAACTGGCAGGCGGTGGAAATCATCCGCGCCGGCGGAGCCCGGGCCGCCGATATCCGGCCCCTGGTGCGGCTCAACGTATCGGTGGTGGTGGAAAAGGACGGACACATGGAATCCGGCTCGTACGGGGTTGGCGGCCGGGTCGCCTATGATCGCTACCTTGAGCCCGATGCCTGGAAGGCCGTCGTCGACGAGGCGTTGCGCCAAGCCCTGGTCAACTTGGAATCGATCGCCGCTCCGGCCGGCGAAGTGCCGGTGGTCCTGGGTCCCGGCTGGCCGGGTATCCTGCTGCACGAAGCCATCGGCCACGGGCTGGAAGGCGACTTCAACCGTAAGAAGACCTCCGCCTTTGCCGGGCTGATGGGCGAACGGGTCGCCAGCCCGGGGGTGACGGTGATCGACGACGGCACCATGGACGACCGGCGCGGGTCGTTGACCATCGACGACGAGGGTACGCCGACGGAACGCACGGTGCTGATCGAGGACGGCATCCTCACGGGCTATATGCAGGACCGCATGAACGCGCATTTGATGGGCGAAGCCAGCACCGGCAACGGCCGGCGGGAAAGTTACGCCCACGCCCCGATGCCGAGAATGACCAATACCTATATGCTGGCCGGCGAGCACGAGCCGGAGGAAATCCTGCAATCGGTGAAAAAAGGCCTTTACGCCGTCAGCTTCGGCGGCGGCCAGGTGGATATCACGTCGGGCAAGTTCGTTTTCACTTGCACCGAGGCCTATCTGATCGAGGACGGAAAAAAGGGGCCGCCGGTCAAGGGCGCGACGCTGATCGGCAACGGGCCCGACGTTTTGACCCGGGTTTCCATGATCGGCAACGATATGGCGCTGGACCCCGGCATCGGCACCTGCGGCAAGGACGGCCAGAGCGTGCCCGTCGGCGTCGGCCAACCGACGCTCAAGATCGACAACCTGACGGTCGGCGGCACGGCGGTTTAGTAAGCGTATTCCTTGAACACCGGATCGACGGAGTGGTTCCAGCGTTCCTCGTAGGCGGCCAGAAGCTCCTCGGCCGGGGTCAAACCCGAATGAGCGATCTGGAAAAGGGGCTTCAGAAAATGGGCCTCGTCCATGCCGACGCTGTCGAAACGGCCTCTGTTGCAAAGTCCGCGGTGGGAAATCTGCAGGGCGTCTAGCCCCACGTCCCTGACGGTCTTGTTCCTGAAGGTTGTTTTGAGCGCGGTCCGCGGCACTTCATCCCGCAAGGTCTGTAATTCCTCGATCGTCCAGTCCTTGACCAAGTCCCAAGCGGCGTCGCGGGCCTCTTTGTCGTATAACAGCCCGACCCAAAAGGCGGGTAAGGCGCAAAGGCGGCTCCACGGCCCGCCATCAGCGCCCCGCATCTCAAGAAACTGTTTCAGCCGCACTTCAGGGAAGGCAGTGCTCATATGGTCGATCCAATCGGACATCGTGGGCTTTTCGCCGGGAAGCGCCGGCAGATCGCCTTCCATGAAATCCCGAAACGATTGCCCCGAGGCGTCGATATAGGTTCCGTCCCGGTAAACGAAGTACATGGGCATATCGAGCAGGTAATCGACGTAACGTTCGAAACCGAAGCCGTCTTCGAAAACGAACGACAGCATGCCGCAGCGGTCGGGATCGGTGTCGGTCCAGATGTGGCTGCGGTAGGACAGGAACCCGGCGGGCTTGCCTTCCTTGAAGGGTGAATTCGCCCAAAGCGCCGTGGCGACCGGTTGCAATGCCAGCGCGATCCTGAACATTTGCACCATGGAGGCTTCGGAATCGAAATCCAGGTTGACCTGCACCGTGCACGTGGACTGCATCATTTCCAGCCCCAGCTTGCCTTTCTTGGGCATGTATTCGCGCATGATCTTGTAGCGGCCCTTGGGCATCCACGGCATGTCCTTTGTCGGCCACTTGGCCCTGTACCCCAACCCGAGAAAGCCGATCCCCAACTCACGGGCGATGGCCTTCACCTGTTGCAGGTGGCCTGTGACTTCGTCGCAGGTCTGATGAATGGTTTCCACCGGGGCGCCGGAAAGCTCGATTTGTCCGGCCGGCTCGAGGCTGATGAAACTGCCGTCGGGTTTCGATAGCGCGATCGGGTTGCCGTTCTCCAGCACCGGCTGCCAATCGAAACGGGTCAGGCCTTCCAATAGCGCCCGCACCCCGGCCGGGCCTTCGTACTCCAGAGGTTTCAGATCGGCTAGGTGATAGGCGAACTTTTCGTGCTCGGTGCCGATACGCCAGTTTTCCTCGGGCTTGCATCCGGCTTCCAGATAGCTGATTAGCTGTTCTTTCCCCTCAATGGGCTGTTGGGAGGATAGGGTTTCGCCGGCCATGGGTTTCTCTTTTTCGTATTGATAAGGAACAGGCTTAGGGACCGCCGCCGAGGAAGGCCTGCCAGCAGGCCAGCGCCGACAGTGCCGCCGTATCCGCTCGCAAAACACGCGGGCCCAAATCGACGCCGGTAACAAAGTCCAGTTTACCGAGGGCGTCAAGCTCACTCGCCTCAAAGCCGCCTTCGGGACCGCTGAGGAACCCGCATGATATTTCATCGCCCCCGCCTTGATCCCGCAATCCGGCCAGCACCTCGGCAATGGGCCGGCCGCCGCCGCTTTCGTCAAGATGAAGGAGAATCCTGCCGGGCGGCCACCCGGCGATTAATTGGTCCAGCGTTTGCGGCTCCATGATTTCGGGGACCGTCAGACGTTGGGACTGTTCCGCCGCTTCGATGGCGTGGGCGCGAAAGCGGTCCGAGTTGATACGGGTGGTATTGGTGTTTTTGGTAAAAACCGGGCAAAGCCGGGAAACACCCAATTCCGTCGCCTTTTCGATGATGAAATCGGTCGACGCCTTTTTAATCGGCGCGAAGGCCAGCCACGGGCCGGGTTCCGCCGATTGCGGCCGCAACAATTTTTCGACCGTCAGCGCACCCCGTTTCTTGGCCAGGCTATCGATCACCGCCGACCATTCGCCGTCTCGGCCGTTGAACAGCACGACACCATCGCCGGCGCCGAGACGCATGACATGGCCCAGGTAATGGGCCTGGGCTTCGCTGACATCCAGGCCGCCGCCCGCGGTCAGGCCAACATCCACGAACAAACGGGTTTTGGGTTTGTATGGGGTCATGGCGGGAAAATGTAATTACCTTGTTATCATCATACGGTTCGGGCCGCTTTCGGCAAGGAAGGCGGAAAGGTTCCCCGGGTTCTGTTTCCCGAACCGGAGCTGGTTTCGGTTATAGTTTCGGCCATGATGGATAATCCCGACAGCAGTGCCACCGACGTTCCCGATGAAAGCTGGATCGACCGGCTGGCGCCCGAGGGAACGCGCCCCTACCTTCGATTGGCCCGGGCGGACCGGCCCATCGGAACCTGGCTGTTATTGCTCCCCTGCTGGTGGAGCCTTTCCTTGGCTACGCCTTCGTGGCCGGATGGAAAAATGCTGGTTTTGTTCGTCATCGGGTCACTGGTCATGCGCGGCGCCGGATGCACTGTCAATGATATCGTCGACCGGGATTTCGATGCCCGCGTCGCCCGCACCGCGGCCCGGCCGATCCCCAGCGGTCAAGTCAGCGTCCGCCAAGCAGTGGTTTTTTTGGGCTTTCAGCTTCTGTTGGGGTTGGTGGTGCTGTTGCAGTTCAATGCCTTCGCCATAGGACTGGGTATCGGCTCTCTTGTTTTGGTTGCCCTATATCCGTTCATGAAGCGGATAACCTATTGGCCGCAATTGTTTCTGGGCCTGACGTTCAATTGGGGCGCCCTGCTGGGCTGGGCGGCGGTCAAGGGAAGCCTGGGTTTTCCGGCGGCGGCGCTTTACGCGGCGGGAATTTTCTGGACCCTCGGTTACGACACCATTTACGCCCATCAGGACAAGGAAGACGACATCCTGATTGGGGTCAAATCGACGGCATTGAAGTTCGGCGCCGCGACCGGGCCGTGGCTTATCGGTTTTTACGCCATCACCGTCTGCTTGCTGGCTATGGCCGGATATCTTGCGGAATTGCCGTGGCCGTTTTATCTGGCGCTTGGCATGGGTGGCTCTCAACTGGCGTGGCAAATCAAGGCCGTCGATATTACCGATCCCAAGAACTGCTTGGCGAAGTTTAAATCCAACCGGGATTTCGGCTTGATCATCCTGGCCGGGATTGTCGCCGGACAGGTGATGAGCTGACTGGGGCTCAGCGAGGGTTGTTAAAATTCTCGCAATTCGTCGGCTCCTTACCGCTGACCGCATAGGCCATCCCGGCAATCACCTTGAACCCCGGGCCGCCATAACACGTCATCGGCGCCGACGTCTGGGGATCGTAGCTGATATCCAGCAAAGCCACGCAATAAAGCACCATCATCGCTCCCATGAGACCTATATAAAGCGGGCCGTTGCGGTGAGGCGGCGGATGATGCCGATACTTAAGCGCACCGAGTTCGGCGGCATCCAGTTTCCCGGCGGCATCCCGGGAAAGGACATCGCGGCTGAAATGCCGGACCCAAACCGGAACGTCTTGATGAAACATGTAGGCGACGAAGTAACGTTCCAATGCCTTTTCATCCGCTTCGCGACCTGACCAACGACGAAAGGCGAGACGGAAAAAATCATATTCGGATACGCCCAAGGTCTCGGCCGCTTTCATGGCAGCGGAGAAATCCGGGGGCGCTGTCGTCGACATAAAGCTCATAGCCGTCTCCTCGGGCTTGAGACGATCTCCCCTACTTCTTTTAATATTATTACCCTTTTGGGCCGGGTCAAATTTCTATCGGGGTAAAACCGGAATAATTTAACCGCAGGCCGTCCGACATCAGGGCCCGAGTCCTTTCCCGCCTGGCCGAAACATCCTCTATCGCCGCTCTAATAAAGGCTTCGAGAGGTTGGCCGGCGGCCGTTAGGTCCCGGGCGTGGTTCTGGATTTCTTCCTGGTTGAGCGAAGGCCATATCCGGTTTTCGGCCCGAACGGCGGCCAGTGCGACTGGTAAGCCGTCCCGAGTTAGAGATCCGCGGCGGGACGAATAAACATAAGCCGACGTCATGGCGGGGCCGAAGTCCAATTGCAGTTCTATGGCGTCCAATTTCCCGAAATGGTAATTCCCCGTGGGGATTTCGGTTTCATGCATGCGGGCTTCCTGTTCCGGCGTCAGCCAGGTTACGAAAAGCGTGACCCGGGTGCCGGGGGAATGCCCGAGGGTGGCCGGGATCGACCCATAGGAAGCCACGTGCGGCGAATAGACGATATCGAAATCCTTCAGCCGGGCCCGAATCACCGGGATCGGGCCCAGGTCCGATCCGTAGAATTTGCGGATCAATTGTTCGGGGGATTGATTGGAGCCGACGGCAAGGACCGGGCGCCTTCCGGAAACGTCGGGCATCGGGGCCGAGGGGTTAAGCACTTGGTGCGTCTTTCCGTTAACGACGTAGGAATTCGCAGGGATTTCATAAGGATAGGACAGGGCGCGGCGAAGGGTGTCCGGGGACATTTGGAAAATCTCCGGCCTCAGTCGTCGCCTTCAAGGTACTCGGAGATATCGACCTCGTCGATCTGGTCCTTTTCCAGGAACTGATCGGCGTAATCCTTGTAAACGCCGGAAGTCAAAAAAATCTCGAACAGATCGCCGTCGATATGGGAGTCCTTTTTCATGAACGACATGATCTTGACGCTTGCGCTCAGGGTCTTCGCCGCCTTGTAGGGGCGGTCGGCGGCGGTCAACGCCTCGAAGATATCGGCAATGGCCATGATCCGGGCCGGAATCGACATGTCGTCTTTATTGAGCTTCTTCGGGTACCCGGTGCCGTCCATCTTTTCGTGGTGGCCGCCGGCATATTCGGGAACCCGTTTCAAATGTTCGGGGAACGGAAGCTGCTCCAGCATGACGATCGTCTGCACGATATGGTCGTTGATTTTGAAGCGTTCCTCGGCGGTCAAGGTGCCCCGGGCGATGGAAAGGTTGTAGACCTCGCCGAGATTGAACTTGAGTTCCGGCACATCGAGCTTGAAACCGTAATGGTCGTCCTGGGCCGCGACTGTCTCCTCTTCGCGGTAAATGATGTGGTCGTCCCGGTCGCTGAGCAGGTTTTCGACAACCGGCAATTTTTCCGCCTTGGTCCTGTTCTTGCGTTTCTTTTCTTCATAGGAAATGCCGAGCCGGTCATCGAGAGTTCGGGTCCATTGGATGTTGGCGATTTCCTTGACCCGTTCTATTTTTTCCGGGGCCATGAATTCACCGCCGATGTTGGATTCGGCGATAAAGGCGAAGTCATCGTCCAGCTTGGTCAGCCGTTCATCCAATTCTGCGCGGCGCTTCTCCGGATCCCCTTTGCCGTCCGCCACGGCCTTCAGGTAATCGATCTCCGCTTCGCGTTTGACAACTTCGAAACGGGTGCGGATTTCATGGATGCGGTCATAGATGGTTTCAAGCTTGGTCGCCTTGTCGACCACGTATTCAGGCGTCGTCACCTTGCCGCAATCGTGAAGCAGCGCGGCAATTTGCAATTCGTACCAATCGTCCGCGTTGAGATCGAAATCGGCGTACGGTCCATCTTTGACCTCGCATACGGCCTTGACCAGCATCATGGTCAATTCCGGAACCCGTTGGCAGTGTCCGCCCGTATAGGGCGATTTGGCGTCGATGGCGGACGCAATCAATTTGATGAACGAATCAAGTAAAAGCTTTTGCGCGTCCAAAAGCTGCTTGTTGTCCAGCGCCACGGCGGCCTGCGACGCCAGGGCTTCGATCAAGGGCTGGATATCGCTGCTGAAGGGGATAACCTCGCCGGTATCTTTGTCCAGGGCATTGAGAAGCTGAAGGACGCCGATTATCTCGTCCTGGGAATTCTTCATCGGCACGGTCAGGAACGATTTCGACCGATATCCCGTCCCCTCGTCGAATTTCCGCGTGCCGGAGAAATCGAAGTCCTTCGAATCGTAGGCATCGGGGATGTTGATGGATTTCCCCGTCAGGGCGGCGCAACTGGCGACGTTGGCTTTGTTTTCCCTGCCCGTTTCCGGATCATAGAGGAGCACCGGCGGAAAGGTGATTTCCTTGCCGGTGGTTCCGCCCATGGCGATCTTGAGGGAATCCGTACGCACGATCTCGAATTTCAGGTTGTTGTCTTCGGTCTTGAGGTAAAGTGTCCCGCCGTCGGCATTGGAGAGTTCCTTGGCCTCGAGAAGAATGGTTTCCATAAGGCGGCTGGGATCCTTCTCCGCCGAAAGGGCGATGCCGATTTCGATCAGCCTCTCAAAACTCGAGGCTTGGTTTTGTTCAGACGTTTTTTTCGTTTTCTTCGCCATGGTGTTTTATATCACCCCAGACAACGCTTTAAGGTCTTATGCCAAAGGGACTTAATGCTCAGAACGGGTATTCCTGTCTACGGTTTAATGCAAAGGGTACCCGCTAATTAAGCCGTTTGGCACCCCATCTTTCGATCTAGGCGGGCGGCGGAAAAGGGTATCGGTCTTTTTACCCGAAAACAACTGGAGGGACGGCCAAGTGCCTTGACGCTCCCGCTCCCATGCTGTGTCAATAGGCCAATAAATGCATAAGGAACTGGCATTATGGCCTTTTCTTCCTTGAGAGATTTTATCGACCGCCTAGAGAAGGACGGCCGTTTGGTACGCGTCGGCGAGCCGGTTTCCCCCAACCTAGAGATGACCGAAATCCAGACCCGCTTGCTTGCCGAAGGCGGGCCGGCGGTCCTGTTCGAAAACGTCGTCGACGACGAAGGAGCGCCTTTCGGCATGCCGGTACTGGTCAACCTTTTCGGCACCATCGAGAGGGTCGCCTGGGGGATGAACCGGGAACCGGACCAGCTTCGCGAAATCGGCGAGACCCTGGCTTTTCTACGCCAGCCCGACCCCCCGGAAGGCTGGCGGGACGCGGTAAAGGCGCTGCCAATGGTGAAGACCGTCATGGCCATGAAGCCGAAAACGGTCACCAAGGCGCCGTGCCAGGAAGTGGTGTTGAAAGGGGCCGACATCGACCTTTCGCGGCTGCCGGTTCAAACCTGCTGGCCCGGTGAACCGGCCCCGGTGATCACCTGGCCGCTGGTGGTGACCTTGGGCCCCGAGGCCGGCAAGAAAGGCGGCGACGCCCGGGACAACTACAACCTCGGCATCTACCGCATGCAGGTCACCGGCCCCGACACCACCTACATGCGCTGGCTCAAGCACCGGGGGGGGGCGCAGCATCACGCCCGGTGGAAGGACAAAAAGACCGAGCCCCTGCCCGCCGCCGCCGTCATCGGCGCCGATCCGGGGACTATCCTGGCCGCCGTCACCCCGGTTCCCGATACGTTGTCGGAATACCAGTTCGCCGGGCTGCTCCGGGGCAAGAAGGTGGAATTGGTGAACTGCAAGACCGTGCCCTTGAAGGTGCCGGCCGAGGCCGAGATTGTGCTCGAAGGCCACGTGTCGCTGGATGATTACGGCGACGAAGGCCCCTATGGGGACCACACCGGTTATTACAACGCCGTCGAGCCGTTCCCGGTCTTTACCATCAGCGCCATCACCATGCGCAAGGACCCGATTTACCTCTCGACTTTTACCGGCCGCCCGCCCGATGAGCCTTCGGTGCTGGGCGAGGCCCTTAATGATGTTTTCGTGCCTTTGCTCCAACAGCAGTTCCCCGAAATCGTCGATTTCTGGTTGCCGCCCGAGGGGTGTTCGTACCGGGTCGGAGTCGTTTCCATCAAGAAGGCCTACCCCGGCCATGCCAAGCGGATCATGATGGCGGTGTGGTCGTACCTGAGGCAGTTCATGTACACCAAGTTCGTCATCGTCGTTGACGACGACATCGACGCCCGCGATTGGAAAGACGTGATCTGGGCGATTTCCACCAACGTCGACCCCGCCCGCGACATCACGGTGATCGAGAACACGCCTATCGACTATCTGGATTTCGCGTCGCCGGAATCGGGGCTGGGCTCCAAAATGGGGATCGACGCGACGACCAAGATACCGCCCGAAACCCGCCGCGATTGGGGCCGCAAGATCCGCATGACCGACGACATCATCGACGAAGTAACCCGCAAGTGGGAAGCCTACGGCCTGCTCGGCACGGGCAAGCCGATCTGGAAATAACCATGACCGACCTCAAGGACCACGCCCAGAACGCCAAGACCTGGCCTTTCGCCGAGGCGCGAAGCCTGTTGAAGCGCGTCGGCGGCAAGACGCCGGAAAAGGGCTTTGTGCTGTTCGAAACCGGGTACGGGCCTTCGGGCCTGCCGCACATCGGCACCTTCGGCGAGGTCGCCCGGACGTCCATGGTGCGTCACGCTTTTTCGCTGCTGTCCGACCTGCCGAGCAAACTGATCACTTTTTCCGACGACATGGACGGGCTCAGGAAGGTACCCGACAACATCCCCAACCCCGACATGATGGCCGAGCACCTGGGCATGCCGCTGACCACCATCCCCGATCCTTTCGGGACGCACGAAAGCTTTGGCCACCATAACAACGCCCGGCTGAAGGCGTTCCTGGATGATTTCGGGTTCGATTATGAATTCCTGAGCTCTACCGAATGTTACAAGAGCGGCCGCTTCGACGAAGCGCTGCTTGGGGTGCTGGAACGCTATGACGCGGTCATCAACGTCATCCTGCCGACCTTGGGCGAGGAACGCCGCGCCACCTACAGCCCCTTTTTGCCGGTGTGCCCGAAAACGGGCCAAGTGCTGCAGGCGCCGGTGGTCGAGCGCGACACCGATGCCGGGACCATCGTCTATGAGGACGAGGACGGCGCCAAGACCGAGGTGCCGGTCACCGGCGGCCATTGCAAGCTGCAATGGAAGGCCGACTGGGCCATGCGCTGGACGGCGCTCGACGTGGATTACGAGATGTCGGGCAAGGACCTGATCGATTCGGTGAAGCTGTCGGGGAAAATCTGCCGCATCCTGGGTGGCGAGCCGCCGGTGGGATTCACCTATGAGCTTTTCCTCGACGAAAACGGCGAGAAGATTTCGAAATCCCGGGGCAACGGGCTGATGGTGGAGGAATGGTTGCGCTACGCGCCGCCGGAAAGCCTGTCGCTGTTCATGTACCAGAAGCCGAAAACGGCGAAGCGGTTGTTTTTCGACATCATCCCCCGTACCGTCGACGATTATCTAAGCCATCTTTCGAGTTTGCCCCAACAGGACGACGCCAAGAAGCTGGATAATCCCGCCTGGCACATTCATCAGGGTGCCCCGCCGCACGAGGAAGCTTACTTAAGTTTCAGCATTCTCCTCAACCTAGCCAGCGTCTGTCATACCGAGGACAAGGCGGTGCTTTGGCATTTTATTTCCCGCTACCGGTCCGATGCTTCGCTGGAAGCGGCGCCCATCCTGGACAGGCTCCTCGATTACGCCATCAACTATTACAGGGATTTCGTCAAGCCGGCGAAGAATTACCGAAAGGCGACCGACGACGAGAAGGCGGCGCTCGAGGATCTGTTATCGGTGCTGGGCGGAATTGCCGACGACGCCGACGCCGAAACCATCCAAACGGAAGTCTATGAAGTCGGCAAGCGCCACCCCTTCCCCGACCTTAAGGCCTGGTTCAAGGCGCTCTACGAGATCCTTCTCGGCCAATCCCAAGGGCCCCGGATGGGTTCCTTCATCGCCCTTTACGGGTTGCAGGAAACACGGAATCTGATCAAGCGCGCCATCGCCGGTGAAGACCTCGCCCACTGAACGGCGCTTCAGCCGGGGAAACTGCCGACGGCGGTATCATTTTTTTAGATTGTCAGATGCGGAAGAGGCGGCCTATTTGCTCGCCCAAACCACGCGGGACATCCAGTCAATTTCTTCTATCGACAGGCTACGGTCTTCGTGGTTGGGATTGAGGGATTGCAGGTCCACCTTGCGGGCCGATTGGCGAAGCAGCACTTTGACCATGACCTCACCGCCCTTGGTTTTGACAACGACACGGTCGCCGCGGCGGATATTGGCCTGGGGTGAAACGATGATCGAATCGCCGTCACGGAACACCGGCTCCATGCTGTCGCCCGTGACCTCCAGGGCATAGGCGTAGGGATCGCCGAGACCGGGAAACGGGATCTCATCCCAAGCCCCGCCCGTGGGATAACCGGCATCGTCGAAAAATCCCGAAACGCCCGCCTGAACAAAACCGATTAACGGAATATTCCGGTAGACGCCGGCGCTTTCGCTGTCGCTCGTGAATGAAACAAATTCAGCAAAGCTGGCGCCCGTCGCCGCGAGCACCTTGGAAACGCTTTCCGTGCTCGGCCAACGGAGCTTGCCCTCACGGGTGACCCGTTTGCTCTTGTTGAAAGTCGTCGGGTCAAGGCCGGCCTGCCGGGCCAGCCCGGAGGCGGAGTACCCGTACTCCCGGGCCAGCCGGTCGATGGCTCTCCAGACATCGGCGTGTTTCAACATGGGAACATTGTCATATATAAGCGCCCTTCCGTCATTAGGAACATTTTTCTTTTTATCTATTGACGTAGGACTTAACCCTGATATATAAATAATGTTCCTTCTTTGTTCATGTATTAGGTTACCTCATTTCTAAATTGGAGCCCTTCAATGCCCCGCACCCGCTTTATCCCCCGGCCCTATTACGACACCCCGACGGCCCCTTTCGTCGATGCGGAGGAAGCCTGGTTCTGGTTCATGCGGTGCCAGCGGGCCCGCGAAGAAGGGGCCCGTTTCAAAGAAACCCCCGGTTCCATTACCCGGCCCTGCGACCCCGATGACCTTTACCGGGCTGCGGTTGGCCTTTTGAGGAAACACCAGATCACTGCCGAGCATTTGCGGGTGTTGGCTTTCTTCGGTGTTTGCGAACGGCCACCCGATCCCCGCTGCCGGGACGAGGAACGTCCAGCGCGCCTCTGGGACGAAGCCCTGGATAAACTGACCACCGTATTGAAAAAAAAGGGAATTATCGAATGACCGCCACGGCGGCCAGCGGTCATTTCGAACCAGGATTCGCCCTGGTGGTGTTCTCGGGCCAGGCCGATCTCAAATGGCTGAGGATACTGAAACCCGGTTTTCGTCATTGCTTCGTGGTGATCGAAAACCGCGACCGGTGGATCCTATACAACCCCCTTTCGCACCGAACCGAGATCGCCGTGCTCGAAGGCGTCACCGGCATGGAGCTCATGAAATGTTATCGGGGCCAGGGATTCCGAGTCGTCCCTTGGCTCCTTTGTCCGGTTTGCAAAAAATCCGCCCCTTGGGGACTCTACACTTGCGTCGAGGCGATCAAGCGCATTCTCGGCATCCATGCCCATTGGATCATAACCCCCTGGAATCTTTATAAATTCCTAAAAAATTATAAATAATTGAAAAAAAACCTTGACATCTGCAAAAAATCTGATTAAATAGGCTTCAACGAACACCACACGTGTGTCCAGAGCCCGCCTCTCGCAGACCCTTCGGTCTTCCGGCGGGTTTTTTCGTGACCAATCCCAAGACTTTTTTTTAGGAGGAATGATCCATGGGTGGATTCTTCAGCGCCCCGAAACCACCGCCGCCACCCCCACCGCCGCCGCCCCTGCCGGACCCGGAGGAAGAGAACAGGAAACGGCGCCTCGAAAACATCGAACGCCGCCGCCGCGGGCGCGCCGGAACCATTGCCACGTCGGCCCGGGGGCTTTTGAGCCTCGGCGACAAGGCGCCGCGCCGGAAATCCTTGTTGGGAGAATAGAGATGACTGACATCACACCGAAAGGCGTCATCGAACGCTACCGCCATGCCAAGGACCGGCGGGGGGTTTGGGAAAGCCATTGGCAGGAATGTTATGACTATGCGCTGCCGCAACGGGACGGAATCATCCGCCAGACGCAACCGGGCGAGAAGAAAACCGACAAACTGTTTGACGGCACCGCGCCTGATGCGGTCGATCAGCTCGCGGCCAGCCTGCTCGCCCAATTGACGCCGCCCTGGGCGCGCTGGTTCGGTTTCACCCCAGGCCCCGATGCCACCGATGCCGAACGCGAAGCCATGGCCGAAGAACTGGAGCGCTCCGCGAGAGCGCTAAAATCCCACTTCGACCGTTCCAATTTCGCCGTCGAAATGCATCAATGCTACCTGGACCTGGTGACGGCCGGCACGGCGTCGCTGTTGTTCGAGGAAGCGCCCCCCGGCGAGCCTTCAGCATTCCGCTTTACCGCCATCCCGTTGAGCCATGTGGTTTTCGAAGAAAGCGCCTTCGGGCGGCTGGACACCACCTACCGGCGCTCGGAGCTGACGCCGGGGCAATTGAAAAGCCGTTTTCCAAAGGCCAACCTTCCCGAGGAATTTTGGAACCGCGTGGCCAAGGACCCCGACTCCCAGGTGCCGGTGATCGAAGCCGTGATCCCCGATGACTTCGGTTTCGCCTACCTGGCGGTGGCCGAGACCGACTCCGTATCCATGGGCGATCCCAGCGTGCTCGCCGAGGGACGGTTTTCGCAGTCGCCGTTCATCAATTTCCGCTGGCTCAAGACGCCGGGGGAAATATACGGCCGATCCCCGGTGATGAAGGCGCTGCCGGACATCAAGACCGCCAACAAGGTGGTGGAGCTGGTGCTGAAAAACGCCTCCATCGCCGTCACCGGGATATGGCAGGCCGACGACGACGGAGTGCTGAACCCGGCGACCATCAAATTGACGCCAGGGACCATCATTCCCAAGGCCGTCGGCTCGGCCGGGCTGACGCCGCTGGAGGCTCCCGGCCGCTTCGACGTTTCCGAGATCGTGCTGACCGATCTTCGCGGCCGCATCCGACAAGCGCTTCTGGCCAACAACCTGGGGCCGGTGGACAGCCCCAAAATGACCGCCACGGAAGTCCTGGAACGGTCATCCGACATGGTGCGGGTGTTGGGCGCCACTTACGGCCGGCTACAATCGGAACTGTTGACCCCCTTGGTCGACCGCGCTTTGAGCATCCTCGGCCGGCGCGGAGAAATCGCCGAGTTCCGGGTCGACGGCCGTCTTGTCGATCTCGAATACCAATCGCCGCTGGCCCGTCATCAGGCCATCCAGGACGCCCAGAATACCCTGCAGTGGCTCGAATCCGTCCGCGCCCTCGGACCGGAAGGTTTGGCCGCCGTCGACCAGGGCGCGGCCGCCCGCTGGCTGGGGCGCGCCTTCGGCGTCCCCGGCGAGCTGATCCGCGAGCTTTCCGACCCGGTTGCCGACGGGTTGGACGGTCTGTTGGACAACGAGACCCTGGCCCAAGACATCGGCGACGTGATCGAGGATCTGACCGGCGCCGTAACCGAAGTCGAACTGGAGACAACCGATGGCGAGGGATGACACAAGGCAAGACCCGGGCTGGGACTGGTTCGAATCGGGAAACACCCCTTTGTCCGCCGAAACCCTCGAAGACGACAAGGCGCTCGCCCTTGCCGCCGCCCGTTGTTTTCGCGGCACCGACGGCGACAAGGTGCTGGCGTATCTTCGCGCCATCACCCTCGAGCGTGCCCTCGGTCCCGGTGCGCCCGACACCCTTCTCCGCCACCTGGAAGGCCAAAGACAACTGGTCGCCCATATCGCCATGCTCGTCACCCGCGGACGGGACGGCGGCTAAACGGCTTTTCCTTAAATCTTTTCACGACCACCACAAAAGGGAGATACCCCATGACCAACAACTTGCTTGAAACCATGCCCGAGGACGGAGCGGGGTCCGGCGCTGCCGCGCAACCGCCCTCCGCAATTCCCCCCCAAGGCGAGGCCCCGGAAAACGGGGCGGGGCCGACACCGCCGCCCGGCCTGCCGGACAAATTCTGGGACCAGGACAAGGGCGAAGTGCGCACCGACAGCCTGGTGAAGTCCTATCGGTCGCTTGAGCAAAAGTTGGGGGCGCTGGCGGGGCAGGGCGTCCCCGACGACGCCGAGGGTTACGACATCAAGACGGAAAACGAGCTTTTCGCCAGTGACCCGGCCGTCAACGCCCAACTGCACGCGGCCGGGTTCAGCCAGGAACAGGCGCAGACCGTCTATGACCTGGCGGCGGAGCACATGCTGCCCTTGGTGACCGGGGTGGCGTCCGAGTTTCACGCCCAGGCCCAGATCGACCGCTTGGCGCAGCGCTTCGGCGGCGAGGAGAAATGGCGCGAGATGGCGGGGCAACTCAAGCAATGGGGCCGGGCCAAGTTCCCCGATGAAGTCTTCCAGGCCCTTTCCAGCACCTATGAAGGAGTATTGACCATGCACAAGATGATGAGTTCCGGTGAGCCGGGCCTGATCGAAGGCGCCGGAGCCGGCGATGAAGGCTCAAGCGAGGAGGGCCTGAAACGGATGATGCAGGACCCCCGCTATTGGCGCGACCATGACCCCAGTTTCGTTCAGCGGGTGCAGGACGGTTTCAAGCGCCTTTTTCCGGACTGAGCGATTGCCCGGTTTGGGGTTGAGCGCGTCCCCTTCCCTGGCGCGCTCCCCCTTCGGGCGCCGGCCCCCGGGGGCCGGCGTCCTTTTCTTTATATATAGGAGAACACCCTATGCATCCCGATCCTTTCGGCCGCGTATTGGCCGCGCCCAAAACCGAGCCCGAAATCATGAATTTCAACAACCCCTTCCGAATCCAAGATTCCGTCGGCACGGAAGGGCGGAATGGCCGGCGCGACGTCGCCAAGGTGGAAAGCCTTCTGGGCCGCGCCGGCGATCTTAACCTCGATGAAACCGACGGCGTGACGGGTTTCGTTGGTCTTCGCATGGACGAGGCGATCCGGCGATTCCAGAAACGCAACCGGCTTCGGGTCGACGGTCAAATCAACCCCGGCGGCGAGACCCTTACCACCCTGGGCGCGACCCTCGCCGCCGAACCGGAATCGGATGCGGATACCAACGACGGAAGCGACCGGCCACCCGATCGAAAAGAACCTGTGCTGCCCAAACGGCCCTTTGAAACTCGCGACCGTATGGAATCTATACCGACCGTCCCCGGAACCCTCGATAACAATGAAATCATTATTCAAGATCCCGACGGCAACCTCCGGCTTCCCAAAAAACGGCGCGAAAGACGCGCTTGATACTTCCCAAGAAGTGGCACACACTTCAATTCATGGAATGGTTGTTAATAGTTTATCTTGGGCTAGTTGGAGTGGAAAGTCCGCCGCCCGTCATCTATGCCGACAGGGAAAATTGTGTACAAATGGCCAAGAAAATCGCCGGCGAAAATAAATGGCTTTACTACCAGGAGATGGGGCCGGAAACCCATAGGACTGAACCCGCGGTATTTCGCCCGACGGTTTTTTGCAAACCCGCGAAATGGCGGAGAAAATCTTACAAGCCTTCCAAGTGAACCGGGCGATGGACCCGCTTGATACTTCCCAAGAAGTGGCACAAACTTCAATTCATGTATTGGTTGCTGATTATCAATCTCGGGATAGCAGGAGCGGAAAAGCCCCCGCCCGTCATCTATGCCGACAGGGAAAAATGCGTCGAGACCGCCAAAAAAATAGCCGCAGAAACAAAAGGGGTTTATTTTTTGGATATGGGCCCAGACACGCATACATTTGAACCCAGTGTGTTTCGCCCGACGGTTTATTGTAAACCGACTAATTGGCGCAAATCCCCCCGGGGTTCGAAGTAAGCCGGGCGATCTAAACCCTCGTTAAGTTCCCAGATTTAGGACAAGATGGACGTCCGTTAGGGAGCGGCGAATGATCGAGGAAAAACCGAAAACACCGTCATTTTGGCCCGACATGGGATTGCTGGCGCTCTTGACGGCGCCCTTTTTTCTCAACGATTTTATCTTTCTGAACATCGAGACCGCGCCCCAGTGGCTGGCCGCCGATTACGGATCGAAGATATTGGCCCTGATTATTCTTTTCGCGGTGGTTCCGCTTCGCCGGGCCGCCGCAAGCACGATAAAGCTGAAGGCCCCCCTAAAGGACGCCGTGACCTTGGCCCTGCTCTGCACCGGGGCGGTGATCTTCGCCGATTATTTCTTCCGCGTCCTGGTGCCGATCGAGATCGAAAGCCTGGTGCTGTTCCGCTATCCGCCGTTGACCCCGGGGCTTCTTTACTGGACGGACATCACCTTCGGGCTGGCGTTGACGGCGGTGAGCGAGGAATTCGTCTTTCGCGGCGTCTTCGCCGTCATGGTAGTCCGCTATCTGCCCGGAACCGCCGCCTTGATCGTCGTATCGGCGGTCGTCTTTGCCTTGATCCACTGGTCGCACGGACTGACGTCGATGGTCGTCGCCGGCATCGCCGGGGTGGCGCTGATGGCGCTTTATCTGCGCACGGGCTCGGTGCTGCCGGGCATCGCCGCGCACTACGCCATCAACTTCGCCGATTTCCTATAAGGCTAAGGGTCGGAGACGCCCGCAAACGTTCAGCCGTCGGCGGTGATCCTGGCGGTCAGCTCGCGCTGCACCTTTTCGGCCTCGGACGTGTCTATCTGACAGGTCCCCGCCGCGTGGTGCCCGCCGCCGCCGTATTCAAGCATCAACTGGCCGATATCGGTTTTCGAGCTTTTGTCGAAAATGGATTTGCCGACGGCAAAAACGGTATTCAACTGTTCGCGCCCCATCATCACGTGCATGGAGATATTGCAGTCGGGGAAGAGCGTGTAAATTATGAACCTATTGCCGGCATGGATGGTTTCCTCATCGCGCAGGTCCAGAACAACCAGATTTTGATGGATGGTGGTGCAACGCTTGACCTGTTCGATGAATTTTTCCTGCTGCTCGAAATAGAGGTCCACCCGCTCCTTGACGTCGGGCAGTTCGAGGATCTGGTCGATGTTATGATCGTGGCAGCGCTCGATCAGTTCCATCATCAGCTCGTAATTGGGAATGCGGAAGCCCCGGAACCGGCCCAGCCCGGTGCGGGCGTCCATGAGGAAGTTCAACAGCGCCCAGCCCGTGGGCCTGAGCACTTCTTCCATCGTGAACTGGGCGGAATCGCCCTTGTCCACCGCTTCCAACAAATCCTCATCGACGTTGGGGAAGGCTTCCTTGCCGCCGTAATAATCATAGACCACCCGTGCCGCCGACAGCGCATCGGGGTCGATGATATGGTTGTCGAATTTCTCGCCCAGCCGGACGACTTCGCTTTCGTGGTGGTCGAAGGCCAGATGGCAGCCCGAAACGTAGGGCAGGTTGGTAGTGATATCTATTTTTGAAATCGGCACGGTGCCTGCCTGCATGTCCTTCGGGTGGACGAACAGGATATCGTCGATCAAGTCCATATCCTCGAGCAGGACGGCGCAGACCAGGCCGTCGAAATCACTTCGGGTGACTAAGCGGAATTTTTCATCTGTTGACATTGTAACGCCTACTCCTGATTGCCGTTATGTGGGCATTCATGCCCCCCTAGTTGGGGCGAATAATAATCGTTTTACCGGGGCAGGTTAAGTTTTGTTTGCTTGCACCTTTTAACCGCGCTTTCCGACCTATGGCAGTGATGGTCCTCACACGTTCCCAAACGGGGGCGAGCCTATTCGGACGGGCCGGCGTTTTTTAATTTTTTTTTATTACCTTCCCAACGTTTTTCCCCGCCGGAGAACCGCGACCGGATGCCTTTGACAGGCACCCGATTGCGGCCCGGCCGGCAGCCATTCCCGTCAACTGGCGGTCCGGCCTTTGGCCCGACCATAACCGCGCCGGCGGGTTTTTTCCAAACCCTCTTTCATCCATGAAAGGAGAATGATCGATGTCGATTACTATCGAATCGTCGTTCATCAAGAACTTTCAGTCGGATGTCCATCTGCAATACCAGCGGATGGGCACCAAGCTGCGCAACACGGTACGGGTCAAGAACAACATCCTTGGCTCCTCGACGACTTTCCAAAAAGTCGGCAAGGGCACGGCCTCGACCAAGGCGCGGCACGGCAAAGTTCCTGTGATGAACGTCGATCACACACCGGTGGAATGTACGCTTTCCGATTTCTATGCCGGTGACTGGGTCGACAGCCTTGATGAGCTGAAGACCAACATCAACGAGCGCATGGTGAAGTCGGTCTACA
>JADFMB010000130.1 GCA_022564115.1 Pseudomonadota bacterium | reverse complement strand
GCTTCCTTCTAAGTGAGCCCGCGCCATGAGGCAAGCGGCTCGTGGCCATAGGGGTTCTTCAAACACAGCATGGACTATCAAGGGCCGCGCCATCGATTTTTAGGGCCTGGGGGGCTTCGCCGTCCCTGTCGTCGTGAAAACGATCACCCTTGACGGCTGGAACCGCTAACAAGCAAACTACAGCCGCAACCGCCTCGTACATTGAATCGGAATTAATAGATCACCGATCCTCTTTCCATAGTGCCTGAAGCCTCACCTACGGAACCGAACCGCAACGACAGCAAGGCCGCGTCGGCATTCCTGGTCAGCGCCGCTTCCGCGTGGCCCTTCCTGTCCTTCCTCGACGGCAACAAGGGGGAGTTCGTCGACCTTGCGGTCGTCCTCTATGCGTTTCTCGTCAGCTTGGGTTTGCTGTGGCTCGGTTTTTTCGCGACCGGCGGATTGGTGCCCTCCCCCGGCTTGCGCCGCCGCTTGGTGAACAGCGGTTGCGTCTTCTTCGTGCTGTTGTTCATCTACGGGTCGCTCGACAATTTCATGAAGGCTGAATTTGAGATCGAGCGCGCCAGATACATCCTCATGACCTGGGCCGTGGCGGCCCTGTCCGGCGTTGCCCTGACCTGGCGGTTCTCCGGAAGCCGGCATTCGACCATGGCGCTCGCTGTCGGTGCGGCCACGATGTGCCTGGTGGCCGCCCTGGAAATCCGCCTGCCGGTGAAGGCGACGGCAACGCCGGCGCCTCTCTCCACCGCCGACGGCAAGCCCCATGCGGGAGGGCTTCCCAACGTGTATTTCATCATCTTCGACGCCTATGGGCGGGGCGACATGCTCAGGAAATACCTCAATTACGACAACGGCGCGTTCCTGAACGCGTTGGAAAAGAGGGGCTTCGTCGTTCTGGAGAAAAGCCGTTCCAATTATCCGGTCTCCTTCTTGTCGATCGCCGCAACCCTGAACATGGGCCCCCTTTTCGACGCGGGAAAAGGCGCCCTTGACGGCTACGTGCGCTATCAAACCCTGCTCGCGGGGCACAACCCCGCCATCCGGATGTTTCGCTCGCTTGGGTATTCTTATGTCCACGCCCCGCCGGGCGGCTGGGGCGGAACCCGATGCCAAGGTGTCGAGGACGTCTGTATCTGGGCCGGAAAGGAATGGATCAACGAAACGAATCTCGCGATCCTGGCCATGACACCGTTGGAGATCGTAATTCGCAAGATATGGCCGCAATCGATCGTTTTCAGCAGAAGCCTGTTTCCCGACGTGGTGCGTCGCCTCGGCGATATCCGGGGCGCGATCGAAAAGCCGATGTTCGTGTTTGCTCATATCCTCGTCCCCCACGACCGTATCTACGGCGAAAACTGCAAACCGGTGTACACCGAGCCGTTTTTCGAAGAGTTTATCAGGCCCCATGAGGATACCGCCTATGTAAACACGGTCAAATGCCTCAACCGGCAGATCCTGGAGAACCTGGATATCATCCTGAGGGCCGATCCGGATGCCCTTGTCGTCCTCCAGGGCGATCATGGTTTCATCCTGACGCCGATGCTGTCACAGCCCTTGGATCAATGGGACGCGCCGGGCATTGAAATGAGATACGGCATTTTAAACGTCCTGCGCGTGCCGGGACGCTGCCGGGAGTCCCTTTACCCCTCTATGACGGCGTTCAATACCTTTCGCTTCATCGAGGGGTGCCTGAAAGGCATCGCCCCCAAATATATCGCCGACCGGTCATTTCGCGCCACCACGGGCCAGAAGGACGTCCTGCCTCTGTATTCCAGACGCTAATCCCCTTGCGCGGGAAATTCGTAAACGGGTTCTTTCGGTCTCGGTGCCGAGGGGGCGGCGGAACTGATGGCCCGCCGGCACCGGACCCGTCAAGCCGGGCCGGCGGCGACAATCCCCTTGCCAAGAACTGGGGGCTCACTTAGAACGGTCCCGAAGGATCGGCGAAGGATAAAGGCGCAAATGGCGAAAATTATTGGCAAAATTCCTTTTCGGCCGCGAGCGGTCCTTTTCCCGTCGATGGTGGCGGCAATCGCTTTATGGGCAGCCCCGGCCCAGGCCTATATCGACCCCGGTTCCGGAAGCATGTTCCTTCAGCTTTTGGTGGCCGCGATTGCCGGCGGGCTGTGGACGCTCAAGGCCTACTGGCAACGGCTCAAGGTTTTTTTCACCCGCGTCCGTCCGTCCGAGGAAGACGGCGGCGAAGCCCCCCCAAAAAAAGATTGAGCATGCTCCCCCAATGGCCCTGAAAAGGGCCTGACCGGTATCCACATTTGATTCTGGAGGCCCATGGCGTCTAGCCCTTCCCAATCCGCACGCAACCTTTCGCTCAGGGATCCCGCCGGTGAGCTTCACCTCTTCGATGGCCGGCTCGTCCGACTGGTGCGCGATGAGGGTGTGTCTAATTTAGATATTTTTCTCGACTCCGATGCCCTTGGCCCCTTCCGCGAGGACGGGGAGTTGATTGGCGGGCGGCGGATCGACCCGTCCACGGTTTCAGCCCTTTGCGGCGGCGAACGGCCCGCCGCCGCCGTCGAACATGATCTTATCCCCTTTGTATCCTATCCCTACGAATGGCCGGCGGAGATGTTGTTGGCGGCCGCAAAGCTCACCCTGAATCTGGCCAAGGCCGGCATCGATGAGGGGATCGGACTTAAGGACGCCAAGCCCGACAATGTGATGTTCCGGGGCCCGGGGCCGGTTTTCATCGATGCGCTTTCGTTTGAGAACCGCACCCCGGGCGATCCGATCTGGCGCGCCGAAGGGCAATTCATCCGGACCTTTCTGCTTCCTCTTCTGGCGCACCGGGAGGCCGGTCTCTCCATCAATGAACTTCTTCTTAACCGGAGCGATGGCCTCGAGCCCGAAGAGGTCTACCGCCTGTTGGGGCCGATCAGGCGGTTGGCGCCGGGGAATCTCGGGTTGGTGACGTTGCCGGCGAAATTGAGCCGGTTTGCCGACGATTCCGGCATTTACCGTCAGCGCGTGCTGCCGTCCGACGAAAAGGCGCGATATATCCTGGGCGGCACCCTGGCCCGCCTGAACCGGAATCTCCGGCGTGTGGCGCCGAAAGCGGGCCGGTCCTCGGGCTGGTCCGACTATATGGCCACCACGTCCTATAGCGAGGCCGACTTCGCTCAAAAGGAAACTTTCGTTGCCGCCGCTCTAAACGAGGTCAAACCCCAAACCGCCCTCGACGTGGGCTGCAACACCGGCCACTTCAGCCGCCTCCTCGCCAAAGGCGGCGCCAGCGTCGTCGCCGTCGATCTGGACCCGGTAGTGGTGGGCGAGGCCTGGCGGCAAGCCAGGTTCGAAAGCCTCGACATCCTGACCCTGGTGCAGGACCTGTCTCAACCGTCCCCCGGCACGGGATGGCGCAACCAGGAAAGGGCTTCATTCCTGTCGCGGGCGCAAAATCGTTTCGATGCCGTGGTGATGCTGGCTATCGCCCATCATATGATGGTCAGCGACGGCATTCCCCTTTCGGAGATTTTGGCGTTGGCGGCCGAAATGACGAAGGACGCGGTGATTATAGAATTCGTTGCCCGCGAAGATACTCAGTTCCAGCGGATCGTGCGCGGGCGTGATGATCTCTATAGGGACTATGACCGTGATGCCTTCGAGACCGCGTGCCGGGAACGTTTCGAAATCCAGCGCCGTAAATCCCCCGACGGCGCCACCCGGGCGCTTTATCTGCTTCGGCTCAAGGGCGGTTGAAACCCCAACCGCAACCAAAAATAAAGACCTTGAGACTTGCGCCGGACGGTGGAAAAAGCCATTTATGGGGGAGCAATCGGACCCTGAGGCAAGGCCGCGAGGCCAAGGCAAAATAACCCATGGAATATACGTTAAAACCGGACGGTTCGCCGGCCCCCAACGAAGCCGGGGACGGCAACAGGAAACAGGATCAAGGGCCCGGTGGGCTCGGTGGCCCGGGCGTCGCCGCCGATGCGCCGCAAGCCCCGTCCGCCGGGCCGGGCGGTATGGCGCCCGAGGCGCCGGCCCCAGGAACTTCCGCCGCCCCCGGCGACGTGATCAAGGATTCGGATACCGCGAATTTCAAGGCCGACGTTATTGAGGTCTCGGCCCAGGTGCCGGTGATCGTCGATTTCTGGGCTCCCTGGTGCGGACCCTGCAAACAATTGACCCCGACGCTGGAAAAGCTGGTCCGTGAATCCGCCGGCGCCGTCCGGTTGGTGAAGATCAACATCGATGAAAACCAGGAACTGGCGGCGCAGATGCGGATTCAATCGATTCCGGCCGTTTATGCCTTCAAGGGTGGCCAACCGGTCGACGGTTTCACGGGCGCGCTGCCGGAAAGCCAACTCAAAAGCTTTATCAGTAAACTCACCGAAAGCGCCAAGTCCCCCGTCGACGCCGCCCTGGAAGAGGCCAAGGCGGCGCTGGAAGCCGGCGACGCCGTGAATGCCGGCGTCCTCTTCGGCCAGGTGCAGGCCCATGATCCAAGCAACGAAGCGGCGCTCGCCGGTTTGATCCGTTGCGCCCTGGCCACCGGCGAACAGGACCGGGCCCGGAAAATGATCGATGGCCTGTCCGCCGATTTGGCGCAAAAGGGCGAAATCGCCGCCGCCATCTCGGCCGTTGAGCTTTCCGAACAAGGCCGGGAATCCGGCGACATCGAGGAACTCCGGAGCAAGATCGAAGCCAACGGGAAAGATCACCAGGCCCGTTTCGACCTGGCCGCCGCCCTTTACGGTCAGGGCCAGAACGAAGCCGCCCTCGACGAACTTCTTGAATTGTTCCGCCGCGACCCAAAATGGAACGATGAAGCCGCCCGCAAGCAGCTGTTGAAGATCTTCGAGGCTCTTGGCCCCACCGATCCGTTGACCGTTTCCGGACGCCGGCAGTTATCGTCTCTTATGTTCTCTTAAATGAAGCCGGGGAATTCATCATCAGCAAACGTTCCGTCGATCCGAAACTTCTGGAAATCCTGGTCTGCCCCCTGACCAAGGGAACGCTCAGCTACGACCAAAAAGCGGAAGAGTTGATCTCCGAACAGGCCAGACTCGCCTTTCCCATCCGTGACGGCATTCCGATCATGCTGGTCGACGAGGCCCGGCCCCTGGACGACGACGTAAACCCGGGGTCTCGGGATTAAAAAACAAGAAATAACAAATAGTTACACCATGTCCGATTCATTCGAACTCCAGCACCGGCCCAAGGAAATCCGCCTCAAGCGCGAGGAGAAGATCCTCGAAGTCGACTTCGAGGACGGCAAGACCTTCTCGCTCCCGGCCGAGCTTCTGAGGGTCGAAAGCCCGTCGGCGGAGGTCCAGGGCCACGGGCCGGGCCAGAAGACCATCATCGCCGGCCGCCGCCATGTCGGCATCCTGGATATCGAGACGGTCGGCAATTACGCCATCCGCATCAACTTCGACGACCTGCACGACACCGGCATCTATTCGTGGGATACCCTTTACGATTTCGGTCAGCGCCAGGACGAGCTGTGGCAGGATTACCTGGATGCGCTGAAGGCCCAGGGACTCAGCCGCGACCCGTAAAGAACCGGGCCGGACCCGTTTCGGTTAAAATCCCGTTTCAATAAAAACTTTTAGCAAGCTGAAAAACAACATTGTTACACGCTTGTGGGCGATGCCTACAAAGGCTGGTTGCGCATCAGCCGCGGCAGGTCGCCGACAAGTCCCATGGCTTGGCGCATGAACACTTTTTTAAGCGGCGGCAGCGCATTGACCGCCGCCAGACCGATGTCCCGGGCCAGCCTGAGCGGCCGGATATCGTTGGAAAACAGCCTGTTCAACCCGTCCGTCATGGCCAGCATCAGGGTATTGTCGAACCGGCGCCATCGCTGGTAACCCTCCAACACCGTGCCGTCGCCGATATCGAGCCCGAGGCGCTTGGCGTCCAGCACCACCTCGGCCAGCGCCGCCACGTCGCGCAGTCCCATGTTCAGGCCCTGGCCGGCGATCGGGTGCATGGCGTGCGCCGCGTCGCCGACCAGCGCCAGGCGTTTGTCGATGGTGCGTTCGGCGAACTGCAGCGACAACGGATAACTCCACTTCGGCCCAATGACCTCAAGGTCGCCCAGGAAATCTCCGAAGCGGCGTTGCAGTTCGGCCATGAAATCTTTTTCGTCAAGCGCCATGATCGTCGGCGCCAGGTCGGCCCGTTCGGTCCAGACGATGGAAGAACAGTGCCCCGGACGGCCCAGATCTCCCATAAGCGGTAGGATGGCGAACGGACCGGCGGCCAGGAAGTGTTCGTGAGCGGTGAAGTCGTGGCTCAGTTCATGGGCCACCGAACAAACGATGGCGGCCTGTTCGTAGGACCAGTGGGTGACCCGGATCCCGGCCTCTTCGCGGGTCCGGGAATTGCGCCCGTCGGCGGCAATGGCCAGGCGGGCCTTGACTTTCCGCCCGCCGCTCAAGTCTGCCCTGACCCCCGCCCCGTCGCGGGAAAGCGCCGTCACCGCCGCCGGCGCCAGGAACCGGATCGCATTAAGTTCCCGGACGCGGTGGAAAAGCGCCTTTCTGAGGTTACGGTTTTCGACCATGAAACCGAACGGCTCCTCGCCGGTTTCGCGGTGGTCGTAGTGGAGGAAAAACAGGGAGCGGCCCTCGGACACGCGGATTTCCTTGATCGGCGCCGCTTGGGCCTCCAGCGGCGGCCAGATACCGAGACCCGCCAGCACCCTCTGGGTCGCCAGCGCGATCGCCGACGCCCGGCCGTCGAAACCGGCGTCGAGCCCGGCCCGGGGGTCCTGGGTATCGATGACGACAACATCCACCCCGGCCTGGGCGAGGGCGATGGCTAGGGTCGAGCCGACCAGTCCGCCGCCGACGATCAGCACTTCCGCCTCGAGAAAGCCTGGGTCCGCCGGTGACGGCGATTTCGTCCGTGATCGGGTCATGGCATGGAGTCTATCCAATTTTATCGCGATCAGGCGCGATAAAATGGCGTTCATGCGCCTCTGGGGCTCACGCCTGCTTCGCGGCGGGTTACGGCTTACCCCCGCAACCAGGGCCCATCAAGTCCGAATGATTCCATTCAAACTTGACGGACCCTAATGTCCGCGCTTACGGCCCCTTGTCCAGGGCCTATTTCCGGGCCTGCGGAAAGATTGTGCCTAATTTTTATGCATAAAACACAAATTGCATAAATTTAAAGCATACAAGCCCCGCTAAATGGATAATGTTTTACCTTCCTTATGATCCATATCCTATTGATTTAAATCAAATAAACATGCCTAAAAAGCAACCGGCATGGTTCTTGAGTTTAACCTGTCGATACGGGATATCCGTTTGTCCCGTTGGCTCGCCAACCGGCCGCCCTTGGCCCCGCCCGGAACTGCAAACGGAAGCGGGGAGCGGGGCGCCAAAAAAGAGAGGATCGATGAGATGAAGCTAATTATGGCTGTCATCAAGCCGTTCAAGTTGGAGGACGTGCGCGAAGCCCTGACGCCTTTGGGGGTCGAAGGAATGACCATCAGCGAGGTCAAGGGATTCGGCCGCCAGAAAGGCCAGTCGGAAATTTACCGGGGCGCCGAATACACGGTGAATTTCCTTCCCAAGGTCAAGATCGAGGTCGCCGTCAAGGACGACCTAGTCGACCCGGTGGTCGAGGCGATCATCAAATCCGCCGCCACCGGCAAGATCGGCGATGGCAAGATTTTCGTTTATTCGTTGGACAAGGCGGTCCGCATAAGGACCGGCGAAACAGACGCGGAAGCGTTGTAGGAGGGCATGATTATGCGAATGTTTAAACTGTTAATCGGCACCCTGGGCCTTGTCCTTGTCGGGGCGCTTGGCGCGCCGGAGGGCGCTTTCGCCGCCGAAACGCCGAAACTGGACACCGGCGATACCGCCTGGATGCTGACCTCCACGGCCCTGGTCCTGATGATGACCATCCCGGGCGTGGCCATGTTCTACGGCGGCATGGTGCGCAAGAAGAACGTCCTGGCGA
>JADFMB010000129.1 GCA_022564115.1 Pseudomonadota bacterium | reverse complement strand
GCGGTCTGCGGTGTTGTCGGAACTGACCGGCGCCGACATCTTTCTGAAGCTGGAAAACCTTCAGGTCACCGGCTCGTTCAAGCCGCGCGGCGCCTATATCAAGCTGTCGGGTCTTTCGGATAAGGAAAAGAAATCAGGCGTCGTCGCCGCGTCGGCCGGCAACCATGCCCAGGGCGTCGCCTATCATGCCCGCCAACTCGGCGTGCCGGCGACCATCTACATGCCGGAAGCGACGCCGTTCACCAAGGTCGGGCGCACCGAGGCCCTGGGCGCCAAGGTGGTGCTGTCGGGCGAGGGCCTGGCGGAAGCCCGCGACGCGGCCGTGGAGCAGGCGGATCGGGAAGGCCAATCCTTCATCCATCCCTACGACGACGAAAGGATCATCAGCGGCCAGGGCACCGTGGGGCTGGAATTCCTGGAAGATTTTCCGGATCTGGAGGTTTTGGTGGTGCCGATCGGCGGCGGCGGGCTGGCGGCCGGGATCGCCGTGGCCGCCAAGGCGCTGAAACCCGACATCGAAATCGTCGGCGTCGAGGCGGCGCTTTATCCATCCATGTCCCAGGCGTTGGCGGGCGAGACCCCGGGCGGAAAGGGGCAGACCATCGCCGATGGCATCGCCGTCAAGGTCCCCGGCGATTTGACCCGCCCGGTGATCGCCGAGATGGTTTCCGACATCCTGCTCGTCGACGAAGCGGCGCTGGAATGCGCCACCCAAACCTATCTGGAAGAACAGCGCCTGGTGACCGAAGGCGCCGGGGCGGCGTCGCTGGCGGCGGTGATGGAAAACAAGGACCGCTTCGAAGGCCGGAAAACCGGGCTCATCGTTTCCGGCGGCAATATCGATTCCCGGCTGCTGTCGTCGATTTTGATGCGCGGGCTGGTGCGCGAAGGCCGGATGGTGCGGCTTCGGGTCGAGATCAGTGATTCCCCGGGGGTGCTGTCAAAGGTCTCGGGCCTGATCGGCGACAGCGGCGGCAACATCGTCGAAGTCTATCACCAGCGCCTGTTTTACGACGTGCCGGTGAAACAGGCCGAAGTCGACGTGGTGGTTGAAACCGTGGACGCGTCTCATGTCAGCGAGATCATGGAAAAGCTGGAAACCGCCGGTTATCCGGTGCGGTTGTTGGGTGGCACGTCGTTGACCGACGAAAGCTGACGTTTTCCCTTTCGCCGCTTGTTTGGTCCCTGTCGCGGTTTCACCGCTGTTTTTGTTTTTGGGGGACACCCCCGGCCTCACGGCCTCCCCCGGGGCCTCTTTCTCACAATCGCCACAGGTAAAGACTGGTTCGGCGGCGGTCGGCGACTTCGACGGTTTCATCGGCCGGGTGGCCGGGGACGTCGAAGGTATTGCTGATCAGCAGACTGCCGGATTTCATCTCGTGCTTGGCCTTGTCGAACAAATCCGGCATCGGCACCGGCGACAGGAAGGCATAGACCACGTCGTATTCGCCGAGGCCGTGGGAACGGTAATCGCCGAACAACACCTTGACGTTCGCCAGGCCGGCGAAACGGAGCCGGAGCCAGGCCAAGGCGAACGGAAGCGGCGCCGATTCAATGCCGGTGAAATTCCCGTCCGGGCGCCGCCGGGCGAGGTCGAGCACCGGCCCGCCGAGGCCGCAGCCAAGGTCGGCGAACCGGACCCCCGGCCTCACGGCCTCCCGGATATTATTTTCGGGGGACACCCCCGGCCTCACGGCCTCCCGGATATTATTTTCGGGGGACACCCCCGGCCTCACGGCCTCCCGGATATTTTTTTCGGGGGACACCCCCGGCCTCACGGCCTCCCCCGGGGCCTCTTGTTTAGTCCCTGTCGCGGTTTCACCGCTCCCCGCCTCTTGGGGAAGAAGCGCCGCCAACGCGGCGCGGGCCTGGGGGTTGCTGAGGTACAAGGGCACCCCGCCCAGGGCGCTGTTCCAGAAGACCAGGACCAGAAGCCCGAACAGGACCAGAAAAATCCATCCCGGCACCTGCCACAGCCAAGCCACGGCCAGCGCCGAGGGCAAAACAAGCTGGATCGAAATCCACCACTGGGCGAGCCCGAAGCGGGTTCCCAAAACCGCCGCACCGATCCCCTGCAGGGCCAGCAAGGCCATCAACGGCGGCCTTAACTCCACCCCGGCGGTGAGCGCGAAGGCGGCTCCGAAAACCACCGCGCCGGCGGCCAATTGGGCCGCCAGCGCGGTTAACAGCGGCAATCGGGGCCTAGGCATTCCCGATCCGGCCGTAGGCGCTTTGATAGAACAGCAGGGGCCGTCCGCCGTCGGCGTATTCGATGCGCTCTACGCGGCCGAGGACGATCAAATGATCGCCTCCTTCGAGAACGGTGAGGCGGGTGCATTCCAGGTTCGCCAGGCAGCCGGGCAGGATCGGGCAGCCGCTGTCCCAGATTTCGAAAGCGCGGTCCTTGAACTTGTGTTCCTGGGGGTCGGCGAATTTTTCCGACAGGTCCTGCTGGTTTTCCGAAAGTATGTTGACCGCGAACCGTTCGCCTTCGCAAAACGCCTTCAAGCAGCCGGTGTTGTTGTCCAGGCAGATCAGGATCATGGGCGGGTCCAGGGAAACCGAGGCGAAGGAATTGACGGTGACGCCGACGGGCACGCCCTTCGGCGTCAACCCGGTGACCACGGTGACGCCGGTGGCGAAAGCACCGAGGGCTTGGCGGAATTGTCGGGAATCGAATGACACGGCGCTCGACCTCATACCAAGGAGCGGATAAGCGGGGTTGCAAAAGGAAAATGGCCTCCCGGGGCCCATTTTAAAGGGCCGCCCCCTGGGACGCCGGGGGCCGGCCGCCCCGTTTGCGGCCAACCCGCGCCGGCGAAACCAGGGCGGTTCAATATTAGGGATGGAAGTTTCAATTTTATCTCAGATATTTTATTGTCCCGCCGAAGGACACACTATAGCGTGCGGGACTTAAACGGCAAAAGCGCCTGACCGCCGGATGCCGTCCGGACAAAAACGAAGACCCAAGGTTTCGAATGTTTTTCGTTATCGGTTTTTTAATCGTCTTTGGCTCCGTTATCGGCGGCTATTCCATTCATGGCGACATGTCGGTTCTGTGGCAGCCGATCGAATTCGTCATCATTTTCGGCGGCGCCTTCGGGGCGTTTTTTATTACCAACCCGAAAACCGTGGTCATGGGCGTCTTGAAGTCGATGGTAAAGGTGATTACCGGCGCGAAATACAACAAAGCCGCCTACGAAGAGCTACTGGGAGTCCTGTTCTCGGTTTTCAAGCTGGCCAAGACCAAAGGCGACCTGGCGCTGGAAACCCATGTCGAGGATCCCGAGAACAGTCCCTTGTTCGCCAATTTCCCTTCCTTCCAGAAGGACCACCACGCGGTCGAGTTTCTTTGCGATTACCTGCGGGTGTTGACGTTGGGCGCCTCCAACCCGCACGAGGTCGAGGCGGTCATGGAGGTGGAACTGGAAATCCATCACAACGAGGACGCCGCCATTTCCGGCGCCGTATTGACCATGGGCGACGCCATGCCGGCGCTGGGTATCGTCGCCGCCGTGCTGGGCATCATCGTCACCATGGGCTCGATCACCGAGCCGCCGGAAATCCTCGGCGGCCTGATCGGCGCCGCCCTGGTCGGCACCTTTGCCGGCATCCTGCTTTCCTACGGCTTAGTCAGTCCGATGGGCAAGTCCCTGGAAAATACCTTCAGCGCCGATGCCCATTACCTGAGCTGCATCAAGATCGCCCTGATCGGCCACATGCAGGGATACGCGCCGCAGGTGTCGGTCGAATTCGCCCGCAAGTCATTGGCTTCGGACGTGCGCCCGACCTTCGCCGAAGTCGAGGATATGCTGTCTAACCTGCCTTCCGGTTGAACCCGGCCCCCGACCTGATAGAATCAGGTCATGGCGACCGACAAGTCCAAACAACCTGTTATCATCAAGCGGGTCAAGAAAACCGCCCACGCCGCCCATGGCGGCGCCTGGAAGATCGCCTATGCCGACTTCGTGACCGCGATGATGGCCTTTTTCCTGTTGTTGTGGCTTTTGAGTTCGGTGTCCCAGGAACAGCTCGAAGGCATTTCCAACTACTTCGCTCCGACCAGCGTCTCCGCCACCACCAGCGGCAGCGGAGACATCCTCAGCGGCGCCACGGTTACCTCCGAGGGCAGTGCCCAAAGCTCGACCTCGCGGGACAGCGTCACCGTCGACCTGCCGCCGCCGAAAGCCGGCACCGGCGGCGAAGAATCGGCCGGGCAGAAAGAGGCCGCGGAGATGACCGACGAAGAGAAGGAAGAGGAGTTGCAGAAAAAGAAAGAAGAAGATCAGTTCGAGGAAGCCAAAAAGGAACTCGAGGAACTCATCGAGCGGACGCCCGAGCTGAGTGAAATGAAGGAAAGCCTGCTCATCGACAACACCCCGGAAGGGTTGCGCATTCAGCTTCTGGACAAGGAGGGGCTGCCCATGTTCCCGAGCGGCGCCGCCGAGATGTTCGATCGCACCAAGCGGCTGCTGGCACTCGTTTCCAAGGTCATCGTCAAGATGCCGCAACAGATTTCCATTTCCGGGCATACGGATTCCGTGCCCTTCGTCAGCAAATCCGGCTATTCGAACTGGGAGCTTTCCGCCGACCGGGCCAACGCCGCGCGCCGGGCGCTGGTTCACGCCGAGGTGCCCTTTGAGAGGGTGTCGAAGGTCGTCGGCAAGGCGGCGACGGAACCCTTCCTTCCCGAGGACCCGAAAAACGCCCGCAACCGGCGGCTCAGCATCATCATGCTGCGCGGCACCGGGAGGGACAAGCCGTCCCCGGTCGAGAAGAAACAGAAAAAGGCGAAGAAAAAAGACGACAGGGAAACCCTGCCCGGCCTGGGCGCCATCCGCCAACGCCAGGCCGTGGAAGGCCTGCCGGCGCCGAAAAAGGAAGTCATGAAGATGCCCGAACCGGTCTTGGCCAAGCCCAAGGTGGAGCAACCCAAGGGGCTGAAACTGAAACTCGGGCCCGAGGAAAAGGCCCCCGCCCTGCCAGGGCTGGAGACCATCCGCCAGCGCCAGACTCAGGGAGCCAAGCCCGCCAAGAGCAAAGCCGCGCCGAAAGCGAATCTTGTTATGGAACCGAAGAAAAAGGTTATCAAACTCATCCTTCCGAAGCCGGCCATCGAATCCACGGAGGGAGAATCGCTGCCCGGATTGGACATCATTCGCCGGCGGCAACTTGAGGATTCGAAGACTCAATAACCGGCACCGCGCCTGTTCGATTTCCGGTTAGCGGCCGTTAACCTTTTCACTTTTCAGGTTATTTCCCCGCGCCAAGACCATGGGGGAAAATTATTTGCAAAAAAACTTCGGCCCCAAGGCGGCTCTGGGGTAATATCGGGGGAGAATTGGAAAAAACCAGGATTTTTCACTTGGACCATGAAACACGACCCCCTGCATAACGCCCGGTTTTTCTTCGCTACCGCCCCCATGCCCTGTCCCTACCTTCCCGGACGGATCGAACGCCGGGTGGTGACGGAACTTGTCGGACGGGACGCCCTGGCCGTCCACGACCAATTGTCGTTGGCGGGCTTCCGCCGCAGCCACAACATCGCCTACGCCCCGGCGTGCCCGGGGTGTCAGGCGTGCCATGCGGTGCGGGTCCGGGCCGGCGAATTTTCGCCGTCCCGGTCGCACAAGAGAATCCTCAATCGCAACAGCCATCTCCGGGTCGAGGAAAAGGCGCCCGAGGCCACAGACGAACAATTTGCCGTTTTCGCCGCCTATCAGGATTCCCGGCACGCCGGCGGCGACATGGCGAAGATGGACTCCCGGGACTATCAAGCCCTGGTCGAGGACACGCCGGTTGAAAGCTCGCTGGTGGAATTTCGCCACCCGGACGGGATTCTGGTGGCGGGATGCTTGGTCGACCGGGTGGAGAACGGCTTGTCGGCGGTGTATAGCTTCTTCGACCCGGAACTGCACCGCGACAGCCTCGGCACCTACATGATTTTATGGATGATCGGACGGGCCCGGGAACTGAACCTGCGCTACGTATACCTGGGGTTCTGGATCGCCGGCAGTTCGAAGATGTCCTACAAGGCGAAATTCCAACCCTTGGAGGCGCGAAAGCCCGATGGATGGCGAACACTGACGGCCGAGGAAACCGGTTACGTCGAACGCAAAACAGCGGTGCCCGCCGCCAGCCGCAACGGCCTATAATTGAATTTTTCAACGGCTTATCGGGAAACCTTAAAGTATGAAGCGGCGTCGATTTCTGTCCGCGGCGACCCAGGGCCTGGCGGCCGCCGCCGTTGGCGCCTCGTCGTTGCCGTCCCCGGCCATCGCCCAGGGCCTGCGCCGGTTGAATATGGTCACCACCTGGCCCCGCGATTTCCCCGGCCTGGGAACCGGCGCCCGGCGGCTGGCCGAAAGCATTACACGCATCAGCGGCGGCAAGCTTACGGTCGAGGTCTTTGCCGCCGGTGAACGGGTGCCAACCTTCGAATCCTTTGACGCCGTTTCCAGCGGCGCCGCCGATCTTTACCACGCCATCGAGTACTATTGGCAGGACCGTTCCCGGGCCTTCAATTTTTTCGCCGCCGTGCCTTTCGGTTTGACGGCCGGCGAGATGGCGGCCTGGATTTATGATGGCGGCGGCCAGGCGTTATGGGACGAGCTGTCGGCGGGTTTCAACATCAAGCCCTTTCAGGCCGGCAACACCGGGGCCCAGATGGGCGGCTGGTACAACAAGGAAATCAACACTCTTGAAGACTTCCGCGGCCTCAAGATCCGGCTTCCGGGGCTCGGCGGCGAGGTCGCCCGGCGGCTGGGCGCGATCCCGGTGACCCTGCCGGGGGTGGAAATCTTTCCGGCGCTGCATTCCGGCGCCATCGACGCCACTGAATGGGCGGGGCCCTGGAACGATTTGGCGCTGGGCTTTCACAAGGTCGCCAAGCACTACTATTACCCGGGATTCCACGAACCGGGCACGATCCTGTCCTGCGGCGTCAACCTGAAGGTCTGGGAAAACCTGAGCCCCGAACACAAGGCCATCGTCGGCCACGCCATGGCGGCCGAAAACGTCTTTTCCAGGGCCGAATTCATGGCCCAGAACGCCATGGCCCTGGACACCCTTCGCCGCCAGCACCGGGTCGAACCGCGGCACTTCAGCGACGGCGTGCTGAAGGCCATGGGCGAAGCCTCCGGCGTCATCGTCGGCGCTATGGGCACCGGCGGCGACGGCCTCACCCGCCGAATTTACGAGAGCTTCAAGGCTTTCCGCAAAAAGGCCCTGTCGTGGTCGCACCTGGGCGAGCAGTCGTTCTGGAACGCCCGCCTGCTGCCGTTTAAGTACTGAACCTTGGTATGAACCGGGCGGCCTAGGAAAACCGGGTCACCCGCGAAAAACCCTTCGGCACCATCAATCCGGCCTGGGCCCGCTTGCCGATCCAGCGCTTGATGTCGGGCTCGGTGCGGATTCCTTGCTGGCCGGAACGCCAACTGAGCCCCTCGGAAACCTTCAGCGCCGTGACGTCGGCCAGCCCTCCCTTGGCGTAGCGTTGCAGAAACACCCCCCGGCCCCGGGTCATCACCGGCAGGTCGGCCAGGGGAAGGATCAGGAGCTTGCGGTTGGCGCCCAGAACCGCGACGTGATCGTCGCCTTCCCCGATGGCGGCCGCCGCCGCCGCTTCCTCGCCGGGGCCGAGGTTCAGGACCTGCTTGCCGTTGCGGGTCTGGGCGATGACGGCGTTTTCCTCGACGATGAACCCGCGGCCCGTCCCAGACGCCACCACCAGCCTGCGTCCCGTGCCCTCACGCTTCTTCTGGCCCTTCACCTCGCCTTGCGGCGTATGGATGAACATGGCCACCGCGTCGTGGCCCTCGGCCAAATCGATCATCAGCCGCAACGGCTCGCCATGGCCGCGGCCGCCGGGCAGCTTGTCGCAGCCGAGGGTATAGAAACGGCCGTTGGTGGCGAAAATCACCAGCTTGTCGGTGGTTTCCGCGTTGAGCACGAACTT
>JADFMB010000128.1 GCA_022564115.1 Pseudomonadota bacterium | reverse complement strand
TCGGTGTCACGCTGCGCCAAGGCGATGCAGTGGCCGTCGGTTTGCATCACCGTCCGCACGTATGCCAGGTTGGTGTTCCACGCGATGTCGATGTGTCCTGCGATCAGTGACGTGACGAGTCGCCCGTAGTTCGAGTACAGGACGAAATCCATCGGGGCGTCGGATTCGCTCGGCCCGTTGAAGTATTCGCGGATGCCCTCCCAGATCGGGACCACGTTCGGTGTGTATGCCACGGCGCCGACGATCAGTGGATCGCAGCCGAAATATTCGCGGCACAGGGTTTTCAGGTTGAACAGCGTCGCCGGGACCACGGTGGCGATGATCGACGCGGTGATATCGGCCGGGGTCAGGTTGGCGGATTTCATCAGTTGTTCGAGCCAGACCCCGAACTCGTCCGCCGTGCGGTCGGTGTGGGATGACGAGCGCCATTCCCCCCTGACCGCGCCTTCATCGTCAAAGACGGCAAAGACGATGTTGGTGTTCCCGGAATCGATGGCGAGCAGCATGACGGCCCCTTATCCCCCGGCAAAGAACACATCGCCGGCGGTGATCCTACGCTCGCCGTCCGCGGTTTTCAGCACCAAAGCCCCGTCTTCGTCGAGATCGGTGAAAACGCCTTTAATGGTTTCATTGTCCAGGTGGACCTCTATCTCTTCGCCCAGACCATGACAACGCCACAGCCAGTTCTTGCGGATCGGCGCGAATCCGTCTTCCAGCCACTTCGACGACCACGACATGAAATGACGGCAGAAGGATTCCAGGCAATCGACCTCCGTCGCCCGCCACTGTTCGGCCCGAAACGACGTCGCCGGGAAATCCGTGTCACCGGGAAAGACGCCGACGTTGACGCCGAGACCGAGGATCACCCAGTCGGGGATTTCACCACCGCCGGTTTCGGTTTCCAACAAAAGTCCGGCCACCTTGCGGTCGTTCAACAGCACGTCGTTGGGCCATTTCAAATGCACCTGATGGCCGGGTTCGCCGACGGTGCCCAGAGCGTCGAAAACCGCCAGCCCGGCGACGAAGCTCAACTCCGCCGCCTTCGCCGCCGGCACGTCCGGGCGCAGGATCAACGAACAATAAAGGTTGCCGGGCGGACTATGCCATTTGCGGCCCCGCCGTCCGCGGCCGTCGGTCTGCTCCTTGGCCCAAACCAGCGTGCCGTCGGGGGCTTTTTCCTCGCCTTCGGCGGCCAGGCGCTTGGCTTCGGCGTTGGTGCTGTCGACGGTCTCAAAGGTCACCAATCGATAGACGGAGGGAAGATTCGGTTTGCTCATGGGAATGAATTTACCCGCCAAACAGCGACGCGGCGGCGGCGGCGGCGCCGTTCAGGATCGGCGTCGGATAGACGAAAAACAGCACGATCACCAGACCGGTGCCGGTGATCACCAGGCCCAGGTCACGGCTGACGGGCTTGTCCAAGGGATCGACGGGCTCCTCGAAATACACCATCTGAACGATGCGAAGGTAATAGAAGGCGGCGACGACGCTGGTCAGGACGCCGACGACGGCGAGGGCGTAGAGTCCCGCCTCGATGGCGGCGATGAAGATGTAGAACTTGCCGAAAAACCCGGCCAGGGGCGGAATGCCGGCCATGGAAAACATAAAGACGACGATGCCCAACGCCAGCATGGGGTGGGTCTTGCCCAGCCCGGCCAGGTCGTCGATGCCTTCGACCATGCGATCGCCCCGGCGCATGCATAGGATGCAGGCGAAGGTGCCGATGTTCATGGCCAGATAGATGGCGAGATAGATCAGCGTGCCGCGAATGCCGGTCTCGTCGCCGGCGGCAAGGCCGATCAGGGCATAGCCGACATGGCCGATGGAGCTGTAGGCCATCAGGCGCTTGATATTGCGTTGGTTGATAGCGGCGAAGGCGCCCAAGGCCATGGACGCCATCGACACGAAGACGACGATCTGCTGCCATTCCCCCACCAGGCCGCCGAACGGCCCGATCATGACGCGGATGAAAAGCGCCATCGCCGCGATCTTGGGGGCCACGGAAAAGAAGGCGGTGACGGGCGTCGGCGCGCCTTCGTATACGTCCGGGGTCCACATGTGGAAAGGCACCGCCGACACCTTGAAGGCGAGCCCGGCGAGGATGAAGACGATGCCGAAGATGATGCCGATATTGATTTCGGAATCGCCGCCGCCGTGGAAGAGTTGGGCCAGTTGGTCGAAATTCGTGGTTCCGGTAAAGCCGTAGATCAACGACGCCCCGTAAAGCAGCATCCCCGAGGCCAACGCGCCGAGGACGAAATATTTGAGCCCGGCTTCGGTGGACCGCGTGTCGTCGCGCTGGAACGCCGCGATCACGTAAAGCGACAGCGACTGCATTTCCAGGCCGAGGTAAAGGGCGATCAGGTCGTTGGCCGAAATCATCATCATCATGCCGAGCGTGGCGAAAACGATGAGGATCGAATATTCGAATCGGGCCATGGCGTGGCGCTCGATAAAGCCCTGGGAAATGACGATCGCCAGCGCCGATCCGATGAGCACCAGGATCTTGCTGTAAACGGCGAAGGGATCGCTGACGAACATGTTCTGGAACGTCACCAGCCGCCCGCCGGAAAGGGTGGAGACCAGCAACACCGCCAGAATCAGGGTGATGATGCTGAGGAACGAAATCAACCGCGACGCCTTTATCTCCTTCTCGGCGGTGTCCCTGGGCTGGAAAACGCCCAACATCAGCATCGCCATGATTGCCGAAGCGAGGAAAAGTTCAGGCAGGGCCGGGACGACGTTGGGAACTTCTGACATGGCTTATCCCCTCCCTTCCCTACCGGCCGGCCACGGCGACCGCTTGGCCGGCGTTCAGGGCCGTGTCGATATTGGTCAACAGGTTGGTCACCGAAACGTGCATGACTTCCAGGAACGGTCCCGGATAGATGCCCATGAAAATGACCAGCACCACCAGCGGCGCGAAAACGGCGATCTCCCGGGCGTTCATGTCACCGATGGCGGTGAGGCTGTCCTTGGTCAGTTTGCCGAAAATCACCCGGCGGTAGAGGTAGAGCATATAGGCGGCGCTCAGGATCAACCCCGTCGCCGCCAGGGCGGCGACCCAGGTGTTGACCTTGAACGCGCCGACCAGGATCAGGAACTCGCCGACGAACCCGGCGGTCCCCGGCAGCCCCACCGAGGCCAGCATGAACAGCATGAATATCAACGAATAGGCCGGCATCCGGTGAACCAGTCCGCCATAGGCCGAAATCTCGCGCGAATGGATGCGGTCATAGACGACGCCGACGATCAGGAACAGGGCCGCCGACACGATGCCATGGGAAAGCATCATGTAAATCGCCCCCTCGATGCCCTGGACCGTCAACGTAAAGGTGCCGATGGTGACGAATCCCATGTGGGCGACCGACGAATAGGCGATCAGCTTCTTCATGTCTTCCTGGGCCAGCGCCACCAGCGAAGTGTAGATCACGGCGATGATGGAGAGGGTGTAGATCAACGGCGTGAACATGACCGACGCCTCGGGGAACATGGGCAGCGAAAAACGCAGGAACCCGTAGCCGCCGAATTTCAACAGCACCGCCGCCAGGATCACCGAGCCCGCGGTCGGGGCCTCCACATGGGCGTCTGGAAGCCACGTATGAACCGGCCACATCGGGATCTTGACGGCGAAGGAAGCGAAGAAAGCGAGCCACAACCAGGTCTGCATTTCGACCGGGAAGCGGTACGCCATCAGGGTCGGGATGTCGGTGGAGCCGCTGGTGAAATACATGGCCAGCAACGCCAGCAGCATCAGCACCGAGCCCAAGAGCGTGTACAGGAACAGCTTGAAAGCCGCGTAAACCCTTCCCGGCCCGCCCCAGACGCCGATGATCACGAACATCGGGATCAGCACCGCCTCGAAGAAAATATAGAAGACCACCATGTCGAGCGCGCAGAACATGCCGATCATGAAGGTTTCCAGCACCAGGAACGAGATCATGTATTCCTTGACCCGGTGCTGGATGCATTCCCAGCTCGACAGCACGCAGATCGGTGTCAACAGGGTCGTCAACAGCACGAACAGCATGGAAATGCCGTCGATCCCCATTTTGTAGTTGATGTTGAAGGCCGGCATCCAAACCGCGTATTCGACGAACTGGAAATCGGCGGTGGTGGTGTCGAAATGGACCCAAATGAACAGCGACAGCAGGAAATTGATCGCCGACGTCCACAACGCCGTCCACCGGGAATTCCGCGCCACCACGGCCTCGTCGCCGTGCGCCAGCACCAGGATCAGCACGGCGCCGACCAACGGCAGGAAGATCAGAAGCGACAGCAGGGGGAAGTTCTGCATGACGGCCCGCGCCTTAATGCTGGAACAAATACCATGTCACCAGGACAACGACGCCGGTGAGCATGGCGAATGCGTAATGGTAAAGGTAGCCGGTCTGCAGCGCGCCGGCGCGCCTGGCCAGGCTCAGCACCGCCGCCGAAACCCCGTCCGGCCCGACGCCGTCGATCAGCGACCCGTCGCCGGTCTTCCAGAACCCGCGCCCGAGATAAAAGGCCGGGCGCACGAACAACAGGTCATAGAGCTCGTCGAAGTACCATTTGTTGAGCAGGAACCGGTAAAGGGCCTGGAACCGCCCGGCAATCAGGGCCGGCAGGCCGGGCGCCAGCATATAGAGCACATAGGCCAGCCCGATGCCGGCGACGCCGACCCCCAACGGCAGGAATTTGACCCAGGCCGGCACGCCGTGGGCGGCTTCGAGCGCCGGGTGGCTGGCCAGGACCAGGATCGACTGGCCCCAGAATTCCCCCGCGAGGGGACCGACGAAGCTTTCGTAACCGATATAGCCCATGAACATGGCCCCCGCCGCCAGCACGAACAGCGGCAGGATCATGACCTTCGGGCTTTCGTGGACCTGGGCCATGACTTTGTTGTCGCCCCGGGGCGCCCCGTGGAAAGTCATCAGCAGCAGCCGCCAGGAATAAAACGCGGTCAGGAACGCCGCCGCGATGCCGAGCCAGAAGGCATACCCCCCGATCCCGGTGCCGGCGGCGTAGGCGGCTTCGAGGATCACGTCCTTGGAAAAATAACCGGCGAACGGCCAGATGCCGGCCAAGGCCAGCGAGCCGATCAACATCAGCGCATAGGTCACCGGAATCAGCCGCCCAAGCCCGCCCATTTTGCGCATGTCCTGTTCGTCGGACATGGCGTGAATGACCGAGCCGGCGGCGAGGAACAACAGGGCCTTGAAAAAGGCGTGGGTGACGAGGTGGAAAATGCCGGCCGAATACGCCGACACGCCGGCGGCGAAGAACATGTATCCCAATTGCGAACAGGTGGAATAGGCGATCACCCGCTTGATGTCGTTCTGGACGCAGGCGACGGTGGCGGCGAAAATCGCCGTCGACGCGCCGACGACGGTGACCAGGGTCAGCGCGGTTTCGGAAAATTCGAACAACGGCGACATCCGGACGACCATGAAGACGCCGGCGGTGACCATGGTCGCGGCATGGATCAGGGCCGACACCGGGGTCGGGCCTTCCATGGCGTCCGGCAACCAGGTGTGAAGCCCCAATTGCGCCGATTTGCCCATGGCGCCGATGAACAGCAGCACCGTGCACACCGTGATGGCGTGGAATTCGACGCCGAACACTTGCAACGTCGCCCCCGCCTTGCCCGGCGCGGCGGCGAAGATGGTGTCGTAATCCACCGTCTCGAACAGCACGAAGATGGCGAAGATGCCGAGCGCGAACCCAAAATCGCCGACCCGGTTGACGATGAAGGCCTTGATGGCGGCGGCGTTGGCCGCCGGCCGGTCGTACCAGAACCCGATCAGCAGGTACGAACACAGGCCCACTCCTTCCCAGCCGAAGAAAAGCTGTACCAGGTTGTCGGCCGACACCAGCATCAGCATGAAGAAGGTAAACAGGCACAAATAAGCCATGAACCGGGGGATACCGGGGTCATGGCGCATGTAGCCGATGGAATAGATGTGGATCACCGCCGCCACGGTGGTGACCATGAACAGCATCACCGCCGACAAGGTATCCATCTTGATCGCCCAACTGACTTCCATGGCCCCGGAATCGATCCAGGTGAACAATTCCACCGTGCGTGGGTTCTGGCCCAGGACCACGTCCGAGAACACGATCCCGGCGAACACCGCCGCCAGAACCATGGCGCCGCAGGTCACCCATTGGGCGGCGCTATCGACGCGGCCTTGCTTTTTTTCGTCGCCGGGACGGGCAAACGCCAACATGCCGGCAATGCACGCGCCGGCGAGCGGCAGGAGGACGGCGATGGTTTCGAACATTCCCCTACCCTTTCATCATGTTGATGTCTTCGACGGCGATGGAGCCGCGGTTGCGGAAATAAACCATCAGGATGGCGAGGCCGATGGCGGCCTCGGCCGCCGCCACGGTAAGCACGAACATGGCGAAGACCTGCCCCACCATGTCGTTCAGATGGGACGAAAAGGCGACCAGGTTGATATTCACCGCCAGCAGCATCAGTTCCACCGACATCAGGATGACGATGACGTTCTTGCGGTTGATGAAGATGCCCAGGATGCCGAGCGTGAACAGGATCGCGGCGACGCTGAGGTAATGGGAAAGGCCGATCTCGAACATCAGATTCCCTTCCCCGGTTCGACCTTGACCAACTCGATCGTTTCTTCGGCGCGCCTGGCGATCTGATCGGCGATGCGTTGCTTGCGCACCCCCTTGCGGGTCCGGTGCGTGAGGACGATGGCGCCGATCATGGCGACCAGCAGGATCATGCCGGCGGCCTGGAACAGGTAGATGTAGTGGGTATAGATCAACACGCCCAGGGCCTCGGTGTTGGTGAGGGCGGCGGGCGGGGCCAGCGCCGATCCGCCCGCCGCCGCTAACGGGGTCAGGGCCGGGCCGACGACGACGACAAGCAATTCCGCCAGCATCAGCAGGCCGATAATGCCGCCCAGGGGCAGGTATTGCAGGAACCCCTGGCGCAGTTCGACAAAATTGATGTCCAGCATCATGACCACGAACAAGAACAGCACCGCCACCGCGCCGACGTAGACGAGGACAAGGATCATGGCCAGGAATTCGGCGCCCAAAAGAACGAACAGCCCGGCCGCATTGAAAAACGCCAGGATCAGGAACAACACCGAATGGACGGGGTTGCGCGCTGAAATGACCATCACCGCGGAGGCCACGGTGATCAACGCGAACATGTAGAATGCCAGAGCCTGTATCATCTTAAAACTTCAGGTCCCTTGTCCGTCCCTACCGGTAAGCCGCGTTGGCGCGCAGGCGTTCGGCGATTTCCGTCTCCCAGCGGTCGCCGTTGGCGAGCAGTTTTTCCTTGTCGTACAAAAGCTCTTCGCGAGTCTCCGTCGCGTACTCGAAATTCGGCCCCTCGACGATGGCGTCCACCGGGCAGGCCTCTTCGCAGAGCCCGCAGTAGATGCACTTATCTGCATCCCAATAATACTTCTTGATGTACTTTTTTTTGTTTTCAGGATCTCTGACAAAATCAATATGGATACTATTGTTTGGGCAGACCACCTCACAGACAAGGCAGACGGTGCACTTGATCTTCATTTTCTCAGTGTCTGCGTAAAGGATAAGGGTCCCGCGCGTCCTCTCGGGAAGATTTTTCATCTCGTGCGGATACTGCAAGGTGACAGGCTTTGAGAAAAAATATTTCAGGGTTATTGACATACCGTCCAAGAGTGCAATGAATCCTATGATTATACTCTTGAAGTAAAGATAGACAAGCTTCGTGCCACTTATTCCTGTTCGAGGTTTGTTCGCTTCACCCAAAGAGCATCACCACTGAGGCCGTTATCATTACATTCAAAAGGGAGAGCGGAACGAGAATTTTCCATCCAAACCCCATAAGTTGGTCCACCCGAAATCGAGGAAAGGTAAAGCGAATCCACATCATAATAAAGATGAGGACAAAGACCTTGAGTATAAACCAGACTATACCTGGCAACAATGGCCCTAGCCATCCCCCAAGGAATAGGATGGTAATGA
>JADFMB010000127.1 GCA_022564115.1 Pseudomonadota bacterium | reverse complement strand
TGTTCGGACGCCTCAAGGATTACCGGCGCATCGCCATGCGATACGATAAAAACGCCGACAACTTCATGGCCGGCCTATGCCTCGCGGCACTCATCTGTTATTGGATTTGAATGAGTCTGGACCCTAGAAAAAAATTGGAATAACTTCCCCGGCGGTGTTCGAGTTTGGAAGAAGGGAAAATCTATTAAAATTTCCTTTGATGAGCTTTGTTTTGAACCCATCATCACGGAAATCTTCGATTCTCGAATCCAGGGATCTCTAGGTAGTCCAAATTATATTGCTCGTATTTCTAAATTACCAAAAGCAGTAAACCCGAAAATTCAAAGCCTCGGGATTTGTATTACGCCCAAAGATTTTAGAAATTTGTCAGAACAATTCAAACGTAATCTTTATGTTCAAAGAACCCCCAAAAATGTCCGCTTTATAGACAATATCCACTTGGCCATAGATTGGTATTTAGAACCACCTAATTTGCTACATCAACAATACAATCCTGAAATGAATTATTTTTGTGAACTTCCTGGTACAGAGTTTTTTGCTCTTGTTATTGATCGTAATTATCCCGCTTCAGATTTCATACTTGTGAATTCGTTGAACAAATTTGGAAAGTGGATTATGGCAATAAGTTCTGATTCAACGATAAAAGAAAGAGAGGGAGGTCAAGAAAAAATTGACGCGCTTGTTTCGCTTTTCTGTGACGCGACAAAATTCCCTTCAATCAATATCAAACCCTTACAAAACAATTTATTTTCTTGGCGAAAAATTCCTAATCTTTCCGAACACTTGATCCCTCCTTCGGAAGAATTAACTAAAAAGATGTTTCAGATGATATCTCAATATAATTTGAAACAAAAAAAATAAGGAAATTTCACTTCTTCTTCAAAGCGGAGCGGAGCCGAAGGGTCCGCGACAGGGAAACAGCAAGAGGCGCGGGGCGGAGCCGACCGGCTCGGTGTGGTCCAAAAAGCCCGGACAGGGACCAAAAAACAACAGGCGCAGAGGGCCTATCCTTCGACAAGCTCAGGATAAGGCCCGACCCTCAGGCCCAGGCTCAGGCCAAGGCCAGCGCGACGACGGTGGTGGCGATGATGTCGTCGACGGTGGCGCCGCGCGACAGGTCGGCCACCGGCTTGGCGAACCCCTGCAGCACCGGGCCGACGGCCTGGGCTTGGCCTAGATACTGGGTCAGCTTGTAGCCGATGTTGGCGGCGTCGAGATCGGGAAAAATCAGCACGTTGGCCCGGCCGGCGACCGGGCTTTCGCCCTTTACCTTGTTGGCGGCGACGGCGGCGATCAGGGCGCTGTCGGCCTGGAACTCGCCGTCGATGGCCAGCCCCGGCGCCCGGCCCCTGGCGATTTCCAGCGCCCGGACGACCTTGGCCACCCGTTCGTGGCTGGCGCTGCCCTGGGTCGAAAACGACAGCATCGCCACCCGGGGCTCGCCGTCCAAAAGTTTCCCGGCGCTGGCCGCCGAGGCCAGGGCGATGTCGGCCAATTCCTCCGCCGTCGGATCGATGTTGACGGCGCAGTCGGCGAAGACGAAGGATTTCGGGCCTTGGCCCTGGAAGTCCGGCACCGCGATCAGGAAAAAACTCGACGGCGTCTCGATGCCGTCCTTGAGCCCCACCGTCAGCAGCCCGGCCTCGATGACCCGGCGCGTCGGGTTGGCGGCGCCGGCGATCATCGCGGCGGCATCGCCCAGGCGCACCATCATGCCGGCGAAATAAAGCGGCTTCCTGACCAGGCGGCGGGCGACCTTGGCGTCGATCTTGCCGCTATCCGCCGCGTAGGCTTCGGCGAAACGGTCCAGGTCTTCGCTGGTCTCGGGGTCGATGCGGGAAATGCCGTCGATGTCCCCGCCCGGGCCCAGCAGCACCGGTTCGGCGATGCCGTCGTCCTTGAGCCTGCGGGCGGCTTCGAGGATGCGCCCGTCCGAACCTTCCGGCAGCACCACCCGGCGGAGGTTTTGCTTGGCCTTGTCGATCAGGGGTCGGATGGCGTCCATGGGCCAACCTAAAACCGCCATCCTGGCTTGTAAACGCCGGGGGGCTTTGACACCATGGCGGACTGGGAGGGACGGCCCAATGACCGGCAACGAAGACGAAGGCAGAATCCACCGCGGCCTCAAGGGCGTCTATTTCGAGCGCTCGCCGACCACCTTCATCGACGGCCGCGCCGGCGAACTTCGTTATCGGGGCTATTCGATCCACGACCTGGCCCGGCATTCGACGTTCGAGGAAACGTCGTACCTGCTGCTTCGGGGCCAGTTGCCGACGCAAAGCCAGCTCGACGGCTTCGATGGGGAGTTGAAGGCGGCCAGAAAATTGCCCGACGAAATCCTCGGCCTCATCGCCACGGTCAAGGACGCCCACCCCATGGACGTGCTCAGGACCGCCGTCTCGGCGTTGGCCGCGTTCGACGACGAGGCCGAAGACAAATCGCCCGAGGCGACGCTCAGGAAGGGCATCCGGCTAACGTCCCAAGTGCCGATGATCGTCACCGCGCACCACCATATCCGGAACGGCGAAGACCCGGTGGCGCCGGACATGGATTTAAGCCACGCCGCCAATTTCCTCACCATGCTGAAAGGCGAAGCGCCGTCCGACGATGCCGCCAGGTTGATGGACATGGATTTCGTTCTCCATGCCGAGCACGGCTCCAACGCGTCGTCGTTCACGGCCAGGGTGGTGACCGGCACCGAGGCGACCCTGCATGCGGCGGTGACGGCCGCCATCGCCGCGCTTTCCGGTCCCGCCCACGGCGGCGCCGCCGAGGACGTGATGAAGATGGCCAAGGAAATCGGCGACGCGTCGAAGGCCGCCGATTACGTCAAGCAAAGGCGCAAGAACCGCGAGCCGGTGACCGGCTTCGGGCACCGGGTGTATAGGGCCGAAGACCCCCGCGCCCGGCACATGCGCGAAGGCGTCGAGAGGCTGTCGAAGGAAATGGGCGAGCCCCAGTGGTATGAAATATTACAGGCCGTGGTCGAGGCCATGGCCCCTTATGCGCGCCACGGGGTCAACGTCAACGTCGATTTCTATTCCGGCGCCGTCTATTACCTGCACGGCATCCCGTCCGACCTGTTCGTGTCCATCTTCGCCATCGGCCGGGTGCCCGGCTGGACGCTGCAGGTGCTGGAGCAGATGGAAAACAACATCCTGATCCGGCCGCTGCTGAAATACGAAGGGCCGGCGCTCAGACCCTACGTGCCGATCGGGGAGCGTAAATAGCCCCTATTCCGCCGCCTCGTGCCAGTCCCGATCGACGGTGTCCATGTCCTTGCCTTCGATGCGGATGAGTTTGGTCGAATCGGTCCGTTTCGGCGAAGGGTATAGGTCTCCACGTGCCCGACCCGGGCGGGCATCTCTTCCCCGGGATGCCCGTTGCCGTTCCCCCTATTCCGCCCCATCGCTTTAAGGTTGTTTCGGCGCCAGCAGCAACTTCGACATCAGCCGGTCCACGGGCGCGAAATCGTCGGTAAGTACCGGGACGTCCGCTGGCGCCAACCGGCGGCCAAGGGCGGCCTTGGGCCAGCGCTCCCAGACGCGCCAAAGGCCCCGGCGGGCTTCGATTCGGGACACCGGCGTCGGCCGCGCCGAGGCGATGACGACGAAGGTGACGCGGCCCGATTGGTCAATCTCGTCCACGGTCTGCCACACCTCGACGGCGGCAAAGTCGAGGCCCAGGGTCTTGACCAGGCTGGTCAGGAAGCGCGGGTCGCCGCCCAGATCGACCACGTTGACGACGTAAAAACCGTCCGCCTTCAGCCGCGCCTTGATTTCCCGGTGGAACTCGCGCGTCACGAGATGGGTCGGAACGGTGATGTCGCGGAAGGCATCGCCGAAGACGACGTCGAACCGGGGCCCGGGCTTCAACCCTTGCAAGGCCACCCGGGCATCCTGGTGCAACACCGTCAATCCCGCCGCCGCCGCGTCGAACCACATCTTATCCTTCGCCGCCGCCGTCACCGAAGGATCGATTTCGGCCACCACCAGGTCCGAGCCGGGCCGGGTCGCCGCCCAGGCCCGGGGCAGCGAATACCCGCCGCCGCCGATGAAGAAGGCGGTCACCGGACTTCGCGGCCCGAACCTTATCGCCGCCGCTTCGTCGACGAAATGGATGTAGGGGCTGTGGAGCAGGCCCGGATCGTTGCGGTCGTTGATGCTGTGGACCAGGTGGTCGAGAACCATGATCCTGACCGGCCGCTCGTCGTCTTGGGAATAGTCCTCGACGCGGATACAGAAGTAATCGCTTTCCACCTGGCACGGGGACTGGAACGCCGCCACCCGTTGCCCCCACCACAGGAACCCGCCGCCGGCGATTGTCATGGCCACCACCAGCCCCCATCCCATGCGGAGGCGAAAGGCGAAGGCGAGGGCGAGGGCGGCATAGACGGCGGCGACGGTGATTACCGTGCCCGAGGACCCGATCCAGGAGATGAACAGATATCCCGCCGCCAAGGTGCCGGCGATGCTGCCCAAGGCGCCGACGGCGTACATGCGCCCGATGATCCGGCCCGGCCCGTGACCGCCGGTGTCGACGGCGATCTTGGTCAGTATCGGCGATACGATGCCGACGAAAAGGCTGGGCAGGAAAAACAACGCCCCCGTCAACAGCACGATGGCGGAAATAGGCGACAACCCGCCGCCCAACAGCGCCCCCGACACCAGCCGCAGCAGCACCAGCGAAGCGAGGCTGGAAACGGCCGCCAAGGCCAAGGCCCAAGCAACGCGCTTGCCGCCCTCGCGGGCGTCCACTCCAGGCCCGGCCAGCACGCCGCCGATCCAATGCCCCACCGAAAACCCGGCCAGCACGACGGCGATGATCGCCGTCCAGGTATACAGCGACATCCCCACATAGGGCGCGATCAGCCGTCCGGCGACGATTTCGATCACCAAGCCGCAGGCGGAACTCAGGAAGACGACGAAGGCGTACGCCGCTTGAACCATGGAGGGCCGTACCCTTCTTTCGGGCGCCAGAGTCTTATGGCCTGTCAGAGTTGATCGCGATCACACGATCAACTCTGCGTTCAGACGCCCGTTCATGCGCCACTGGGTCTGGCGCCCGCCGCCGCCCCTATTCCACCGCCTCGTACCAGTCCCGCTTCACGGTATCCATGTTCCTGCCTTCGATGCGGATGAGCCTGGTCGGGCCGTTCCGTTTCGGCGAATGGATGTCGCCTTTCCGGTAGACCCGGGACTGGCCGGGCTCGAGGGAATAGGTGCCGGTCCGTTCGACCCGGCCCGGCTTGTCGCCGTCCGCCGCCTGGATGAGCCGCCAGTCGCTCATTTCGGTGACCCCTTCGACCTGGCCGTAGATGGCCCAGCTTGGCCCGTGGTCGTGGGGCGCCGACGTCTTCGCGCCTTCATACACGTGGGCGATGATGCAAAACCCCAAATCCGGGTCCTGGTAAAGGATGTCTCTTTCCAACGTCGCCCCGGGCCCGAGATGGGCGTTGACGAAGTCTTCGTCCTTGAGCGCCGTTTCCAGAAGCTGGCGCACCTTTTCCAGCCCCTCCGGGGCCGGCGTGGCGTTCAGCGCGTCGCGGCAATCGGCGGCCAAGGCATCGAGGGTATAGGCCATGTTTTCGGTCCTTCGGGACGTTTAATCGTTCCGCCGATCCTATCATACCCGGCCCAACCAGTTCCAAGCCCCCCCAGGGCGGTTTGGTGTTAAACTCCGTCTTCGCACCTGCCGCGGGGGGACCATGGACAGGGAACAAAAAAAAGCCTTTTTAACCAATCACTTCGTATTCGACGCCCTGTCGGAAGGCGATATCGGCCTGTTGCTGGATAACACCCATTCGAAGAAATACGTCGCCGACGAGGTGATTTTCTTCAAGGGCGACCCGACCACCGGGATGATGGCCGTGGTCAGCGGCCGCGTGCAGATCCGCATCGTTTCCGAGGACGGCAAGCAACTCGTCCTCAACACCATGCGCGAGGGCGAAATGCTGGGCGAGATCGGCGTCCTCGACGGCGGCGACAGGACGGCCGACGCCGTCGCCGTCGAGCCGACCGAGCTGTTGACCATCGACCGCCGGGCCTTCCTCGACCTCGTCAAACGCAATCCCGATTTTTCCATGACCCTGATGGAAATCCTGTGCGGCCGCATTCGGGGAACCAGCGAACAGGCCGAGGACCTGGCGCTGCTGGACCTGAAAAAACGGCTGGCCAAGAAGCTCCTCGGGCTGGCCGGGGAAAAGCCCTCCGGCCCGGACGGCGCCAAGGCCGTCATCCGTCAATCGCAACAGGACCTGGCCTCGATGGTCGGAATCACGCGGGAAAGCATCAACAAGCACCTGGGCGCCTGGGCCAAGAACGGGTTGATCGCCGTGCGCCGGAACGAGATCGAAATCGTCGACGAACAGGGCCTCAGGGATATTTTCGAGCCCTGACGTCCCCTTCCCCCTCCCCCTCACGGCCCGGTTCGGGTGAATAGCCGCCGCTTTCGCCACCTGCTAACATCCCAACCCAGTCATGAACTTCTTCAGGCTTTCATTCTTGGTGGTCTTTTTTTTGACGGCGGCGGCCCTGTCGGCGCCCGCCGGGGCCGATTTCAAGGCCGGGTTGGAGGCCTATCAGCGAGGCGATTACAAGACGTCTTTCCGGCAGTGGAAACCCCTGGCCGAGGCCGGCAATGCCGCCGCCCAATACAACTTAGGGATTCTTTTCGAGAACGGCCTCGGCGTCGCCAAGGATGCCGTCAGGGCCTATCGCTGGTACCAAAAGGCGGCCCGGCAGGATTACGGGCCGGCGGCCAGGGCCGTGGCCCGGTTCCGGCGCGACCGCCCCAAAACCGTCCGCAAGGCCGAAAGCCGGCAAGGCCAGGGCCGGGCCGAGGACCGCCAGCGGGCGGAGCTTAAACGGTTGAAGGAACAGCGCCTGCGGGCCAAAAAGCGCGCCGAGGAGTCGCGCCGGCAAAAGGCCCAGCGCACCCGAAGGCAGCCAACGCAGGAGCCGGCGGGGCTGGCGGTCCCTTTGCCGCCGGGATGGGTCCGGGGCGCCGCCGGGCGGTTCATGAGCGCGGAGCCTGGAGACACCGAAGACCTGCTCGGGATCAACGCCGAAATGACCCTCTATACGCCCCGCGGCGAAACCCCGGAAACCTGGTCGGAGATGATCCTGGTCGAAACCCTCCGCCAACCCGCCGCCGCCGGGCCGGGAAAGCTGTATTCCGGCTTCATCGGGAATATCGACGCCGGGTGCGCGTTGGGCAAGGGCTCCGAGGCCGGAGCCGGGGATCCGGGGACGGCCCAGGGAACGATCCGGGTTTTTTACGCCTGCACGAAACTGAAGGCGCGGGATTACGGCCTTTACGCCGAGATGAAGGCGGTCCCAGGCGCCGAAGGCCTCTACGCCGTCCTTCGCGTCTGGCGCGGCAAGCCGTTCCCCAAGGACGCCATCGCCAAGGTCAGGGAACGGTTCGGCGGTTGGGACGCCTGGTTCGGCCGTATCGGCACGGGCCCGGGCGAAGGGGTGGACGAGGTTTCCCGGGGGTTCGGTTTCTACGTCAGCCCCAAGGGCCATATCCTGACCACCCATGCCGTCGTCAAGGGCTGCAAATGGCTGCGTTTTTCCTCGGCCCAGGCGAAGCTGCTGGTCAGCGATCCGGTCAAGGGCCTGGCGCTGTTCCAGGTCCGCAAGAAGCCCCCGCACGTGGCCGCGTTCGCCGAAGGCGGCGGCGCCAGGGAAGGCGACCCCGTGGTCGTCGCCGGCAACCTCCTGGACGGGCAACCGGGCTCCGATCTCGCCGTCTCGACCGGCGTCGTCAAGGCCCTTCCCGGAGCCGGGGCCGGCGGGCGGTTCGTTCCCGTCACCGTCCCCATCCAACCGGGCTCCAGCGGCGCGCCCCTCCTCGATTTGACCGGCGCCGTCACCGGCGTCACCCTCTCCGTGCTGCCCGTCATCGTGGAATACGACAGAGTCAATGACCGTCCCGTCTTCGAGAACGATGAATGCGGTCAGATCGATATCTCGGCTATCCGGATTCTTGACGGTGGTCGTAATAAAAAGGCTG
>JADFMB010000007.1 GCA_022564115.1 Pseudomonadota bacterium | reverse complement strand
TTTTGGCTTTTTCGCTTTCCGCTTTTTCGTTTTTCGGGCCGTGCTCATGCCTGCCTCCGGATCTTCTCGGCGCCCCAGAACGACCCCACCGCCAGGGCCAGCGACGCCGCCACATTGTAGGTCGCCATCGACACCCCGAACAGGGCCCAGTCGACCTCGTCGCAGGCCTTGGCCGGCCGGGCCTCGGTCAACAGGCGGCGCAGCTCCTCCACCGTCTCGGGTTCCGGATCGCTTGCGGCGACGGCGCACGACGCCAGGGACCGCCACCAGTGCTGCTCGACGCCGACGTGGTAGAAGGCGATTTCAGCCCCGGCCAGGAACGCCACCGCGGCGCCGATCACCGCCCACACCTTTGGCCGCGGTCCCCATGTCCCGGGCGCCAACAGCGCCGCCAACGCCAATGCCCCGGCCAGGGCATAGGGGATGCGCTGATAAAGGCAAAGGATGCAGGGCTCGATGCCGAAGGCCAACTCGGCCGTATAGGCGGTGACGAGGGCGCCGATGCTGGCGGCCAGAATGGCGAAAGGAACCAGCCGGGACCAGTCCACGCGGGCGGGATCAATAATCATGGTGTCCTTAAAATAAGAACTTTACGGCGGCGAAGCCACCCAGCAGCAGGACGCAGAACAGCCCGAACAGCAGGCCCAGGCGTTTTTCGATGAAGGTGCGGATCGGTTCCCCGAAATGCCACAACAGCCCGGCGACGATGAAGAACCGGAGCCCCCGGGCGGCCACCGAGGCGACGGTGAAGATGAAGATATCAAGCGCCGTGACCCCGGACAGGATGGTAATGACCTTGTAGGGAAACGGCGTCACCCCGGCGATGAACACGGCCCAGGCGCCCCAGTCGTTGTATTTGTCCTGGAACTCGGCGAATTTCGGCCCGTAGCCATAGAATTCCAGCATCGGCTTGCCGATTTCCTCGAACAGGAAAACGCCGATGGCGTAACCCAGAATCCCGCCCAGGACCGACGCCACGGTGCACACGAAGGCGATGCGGAAGGCCCGCGCCCTGTTGGCCAGCACCATCGGAATCATCAAAATATCCGGCGGGATCGGAAACACCGAGCTTTCGATGAACGACACCCCGGCCAGTGCCGCCATCGCGCGGCGGTGTTGGGCCAGGTCCATGGTCCAGTCGTAAAGGCGTCGCAGCAAGAGTCGGTTCCCCTTTCCGCCGCTCCGGCGGCCGGAGCGGACGCGGGCTGTTTAGCAGGGCAAGGGGGTCCGGGCAAACACCGGATTTTTAGAGGAATCGGGCGTGTTGACGGCCCCTGTTGACCGGCCAACGCGCCCCGCTATGATGTGGCCGGTTGTTAAGCCCCTGTGGCGGAATTGGTAGACGCGCGGGATTCAAAATCCCGTTCTCGCAAGGGAGTGGGAGTTCGATTCTCCCCGGGGGCACCACCCTTCGCCTCGGCGGCTGAAAGCCGTATCCGTCATGATTTGGATGGTCAAGGATTCGACGGCCATGAAATACAGGGCAGTCATCAGACAAACCGACGAGGGGCGCTCCGCCGGACCGCCCGCGATCATGTATCGTTCCCGCCTATCAGCGCCTGCCCCGCGTCCCGCATCGTGATCATCAGGGTCATGGGATCGACCGGCGACGGCTGAAACCCGCATCGCTCATAGAATCGCCTGGCGTCTTCGGAAATGGCATGTACCAGCACCGCCCTGATTCCGGCGATGTCGGCCGCCTGCATCGTGCGCAGGACCGCATCGCGCAACAACGCCCGGCCGAGGCCGCGTCCCTGGCAACTCCGATCGATGGCGAGGCGGGCGATCACCATGACCGGCACCGGGTCCGGCATGTTTCGCCGGGTCCGCCCCGTCGCCTCGGCCCGTGCGACCGCCCCGGCCGCCAGAGCGTAATACCCGACCACACGCCTTCCGGCGCGGATCACGTAAGTCCGCGACGCGCCGCTCTCCTGATTGGGCAAGGCCCACCGCCGCAGCCAGTCGTCCAGAACCGGCGTGCCCGAATCGAACGACGAGAAGTCGTGATTCGGTTCAAGCTTTTCCGGTGCGCTTATGTCCTGTTCGCCGCTCATCGATCCCAGGGCGCCTTCTCGGCCAGCAGACGGCGCAGCCTCGGGTTGGTCGCCGGCGGTGAATCCAGCATCGCCGTGAATTCCTTGAACGTCTCGGCGTCAAGCGCGAAATACCGGCGGTCGAGCAGAACCGACTCCGCTTCCCGGCAGGAGGCTTCAAGCATGAAGTCCGAGCGGTTCTTGCCGAGCGCCTCCGCCGCCCGGTCGATCAGGGACCTTTGTTTCTGGCTGGCGCGCAGATTGATGTTCACGTCCCGGGCCGCACGAACCGCCGTACGGGTGTTTGGCATGTCATCCTCCTTTGTCACTACATTCAATATACATTATTGTGCGCACATCGTAAATACATCGTGGGGGAGCGTGACTACGATCCACGGCACGACAGTCGGCCAGCCGGTTCGTCGGGAGTTCGGCGGCGGAGAGCGGACGATCCCGTTCCCGCAAGGGAGTGTGAGTTCGAGTCCCCCCGGGGGGTACCATTTTTCAAGACATTTTATGAGACGGATGGTCGGCGGCCGAGGTAAAGCCGGCGGCGCCCTACCGCCAAACGCCCCTCATGACGTCCCTCAGTTCCTGGTAACGCTCGGCTCGGGTCTTCAGCAGCGCCACCGCGGCTGGCCGAACGGGCCTTCTGCGGGCTCGCCTCCTCATCGGCGGCGGCCAGGCGGGATAACGCCGCCGCGTGCGTTTCGCGGCCAGCCCGCAGGCGGCAAAAATCATCGCCAACAAGAGGACGGGGACGATGACCAGCATCGCGCCGCCGGTGACACCCATGGCATAGGCCATCACCACCAGAAGCAGGAAGAACGGCAGCATCTGGAATAACAGGGCGACGACCAGGACGCCGGTCCCTAAAACGCTTCTGATCAAATCGAACGGTGTGCGCCGTTTCCTCATCCCGCCACCTTAACCCTTCTGACCCTTGTGATGCCGGTGCCGTGGCGCTCATGGATGCGCTCCAGCACTTCGGCCAGCGTATGCGTCGCGACCATCATGCCGAAACTCGATGCGTGCAGGAAGGCGCCCGAGCCCAAATAGAAGCCGACGTGGCCGGGAAAGAACAAAATATCGCCGGGCCGCAAATCGGAAACGTCTTCGGGCACCTCGATGTCCTCGCCGACGGCGTCCGCTTGTTGGTCGGAATCGCGGGGAACCGCGATGCCGGCCGCCGCCAGGGGCACCTGCACCAGCCCCGAACAGTCGATGCCGAGACCGCCGCGCCCGCCCCACAGGTAGGGCACGCGGGTGAATACCTGCGCCGTGGCGATGAAATCGGACCGGATCTCGCCCAGGGGCGCCAGGTGATTCCCGAACATCCAGCCGCCCGACGCGAGGCGAACGTATTCGCCTTCTTCCTTGTCGACCGCAACCCGGGCCGTCATCGACACCGACATCATCGCCGGGTATTCGCCCTTCGGGTCCGGGAACACCAGGGAGTGGGCCGCCGTCACCCAATGGGTCGGTTGGGCCAGGTTGCCGTAAAGGTCGGCCGCCGCCACGTAGCCGACTTGGCCGTCGTGGCCGCATTGGCCCCAGGCCCAGCCGTGGGATTCGTCATAGACGGTGAACGCCTCGCCGAACAGAAGTTCGCTTGCCTGCAATACGCCCAAAATCGAATTCGCCGTGATCGGCTTGGTCATCACCGCCGATTGGGCGGTGCCCAGGCGGCGTTCGCGGCCGGCGACGAAGGATTCCGATTCGACGCGGCCTTCCAGGAAGTCGGCGGCGATGTCGCCCCGGTAGGGATGGGTTCGGGGATCCAGGAGGGGTTCGGGGGGGTCGGCGGGGCTCATGGGGCTGTCCTCGGCCCTGGCCCTTTTTCGATCCGAGGTTGAGCCACGGCGCATGATCCTTTAAAAAGCGCATCCCAGGCTCCGATTGGGGAATATCCCGGAGCCCAAACTCTTTTGGCGGAGCGTTCCTTGGACAAACTCGTATTCACCGTGCACGAATTCATGGCCGTCATGGGTAGCATGGATGAGAAGCTGGCCGGCAAAAAAGCGCCCCAGGGTTCGGTTTACAACGAATGGCACGAACAATGGAAGGTGTTGGATGAGCGGCTCGAGGAACTGGACCCCATGCCCCGGGCCGACATGCTGTTCGACGGCAAGGTGACCATCAACGCCATCACCGAGGCGCAACTGAAAGAAGTGATCGGCGTCGTCGAAAACCAGGTCGCCATGCACGAAAAGCTGATCGCCGATGGCGACGAGGACGCCGACCCGGAAGACCTGGAGGTCTGGCAGGCGCGGCTCAAGGACCTGACCGGGCTTCTGGGCTCCAGCGACTGGCGCGAGGCCGACGTCTGAACGCCTCTCCGCCGCCGGGGCCACCGCCGTTTCCTAGATTTCAGAATTCCCCCTCAGGAATCCAAAAAGGCCGCCTCGATGGCTTCGGCGTCGATGGCGTAGGCGCGGTAAAGGTCTTGCACGTCCCCGCACTGCCCGAAACGGTCGACGCCGAGCGGCCGCACCCGGTGCCCGGCAACCGCGCCGATCCACGACAGCGCCGCCGGGTGGCCGTCCAATACGGTCACCAGCCGGGCGCTGGACCTGAGCCCGCTCAACAGCTTCGCCAGATGGGACTTGCCGCCGTTTTGCCGCCAGTCCCCGTAAAGCCGGTCCGGCGAGGTCACCGCCATCAGGCCGATTCCGCCAACCGATTCGGAAAGCTTTTCGTGGGCGGCTTCGGCCTCGGCCGCCAGCGCGCCGCAAGTGATGATGGCGCCGGTTGATTTCGGCCCCGGCTTGGCCCGCCAATAGGCGCCGGCCAGGATGTCGCGGCGAAGGGCCTTGGTGATTTTGCGCTTCGGCTGAACCAGCGGCAGGGTGGACAGGCGCAGGGAGACAGCGCCGCCGTCGTCGGCCTGCATGTAATCGAACCCCCAGCGCATGATCAGGGCCAGTTCGTCGGCGAAGGCGGGCTCGAAACAGGCCAGCCCCGGCTGGCCGATGCCGATCAACGGCGTGGTGATGGACTGGTGCGCGCCGCCTTCGGGCGCCAGCGACAACCCCGACGGCGTCGCCACCAGCATGAAGCGCGAATCCTGATAGCACGCGTAATTGAGCGCATCGAGGCCGCGTTGGATGAACGGGTCGTACACCGTGCCGATGGGGAACAGGCGCTCGCCGAACAACTCGTGCGACAATCCGAGCGCGCCGAGCATCAGGAACAGGTTGTTTTCGGCGATGCCGAGCTCGATGTGCTGGCCGTGCTCGTCGGCGGCCCACTTCTGGACCGAGGCCACATGGTGGTCGCGGAAGGTGTCGCGAATCCTGTCGCGGGCGAAGATGCCGCGGCGGTTGACCCAGCCGCCCAGGTTCGTCGATTGAGTCACGTCCGGCGACGTGGTGACGATGCGCTCCGCCAGGGCCTCCCCCAGGGCATCGTCGGTGCCGGCGAGGTCGAACAGGATCCGCCCGAAGGCTTCCTGGGTGCTGAGGGGCGCATCCTTTTCGCTGATCGCCGGAGATGAAAGCTTCGCCGGCACCTCGATCGCCGCCGCCGTCTTCCGGCGCCCGCCGTTGAAGGCATTGAACGGCGCCTGGTCCAGGAAACGCTCGATGTCGGCGGGCGGAACCTGCAGCCCGGCGAAGAGGTCCCATTCCTCGCCTTCGGCGATTCCCAGCTTTCGGCGGAAGCCATCGACCTGTTCGGCGTTGAGGATACCGGCGTGGTTGTCCTTGTGGCCGGCCAGCGGCAGGCCGTGGCCCTTGATGGTATAGGCGATGAAGCACACCGGCGTGTCATCGGTTATGGAGGCGAAGGCCTCGAGGATGGTTTCCAGGCAATGGCCGCCGAGGTTGGTCATCAGGTCCTGCAACGCGTCGTCGTCGGTGGACCGCAGGAGGTCCTCGATCCCGTCTTCATGGCCGATGTCGTTCCACAACTGCCGGCGCCAATGGGCGCCGCCCTGGAAGGTCAGCGCCGAATAGAGGTCATTGGGGCAGGCGTTGATCCATTTCCTGAGCACCTTGCCGCCGGGGCGCTTGAAGGCCTCCATCATCCGCTTGCCGTATTTCAGCGTCACCACGGTCCAGCCGGTGTTGCGGAAGGTGCGGTCGATCCAGCGGAACATGCGGTCGGAGACGACGGCGTCGAGGCTTTGGCGGTTGTAGTCGATGATCCACCAGCAGTTCCTGAGATCGTGCTTGCGGCCTTCGAGCAGCGCCTCGTACATGTTGCCTTCGTCCATTTCGGCGTCGCCGACGATGGCGATCATGCGGCCCGGGTCCTGGGCCTGGACGGTTTCGGTGTGGCGGCGCAGGTAGTCCTGGGCCAGGGACACGAACACGGTCATCGCCGGGCCGAGGCCGACGGAGCCGGTGGAGATATCGACGTCGTCGGTGTCCTTGGTCCGCGACGGGTAGCTCTGGGCGCCGCCGAAGGCGCGGAAATTTTCCAGGTTGCGCCGCGTCTGGTTGCCGAACAGGTACTGGATGGCGTGGAACACCGGGCTGGCGTGTGGCTTGACGGCGACCCGGTCTTGCGGCCGCAGTTCGTGGAAGTAAAGCGCCGTCATCAGCGCCGCCACCGAGGCCGACGACGCCTGGTGGCCGCCGACCTTAAGCCCGCCGGGCCCGCCCTTGCTTTCACGCACGTAATTGGCGTGGTGGATCATCCAGGTGCTGAGCCACAGCACCTTTTTCTCCAGCTCGCGGAGGATCGGCAACGCGGTGGAAACGGCGTTCGGGGTTTGTCGGGTTGGGGTTTGTTCATCCAAGGGCGGCATGGAGGGATTCTAGCCCCGCAAGGCGGCGCATGTCCTTGCGAAACAAGCCGAAAAGTGGCATGAATTAGCAATGAATAGTCATTATATACTAATTTTTTAGACACTTATGCCAAATAAATCCCTCGATGCGATAGATCGGAAAATCCTGGAGAATCTCCAGAACGACGCCCGCATGCGCAACGTCGAGTTGGCGGAAAAGGTCGGCCTGTCGCCGAGCCCGTGCCTGCGCCGGGTCGGCAACCTGGAGGAAACGGGCGTCATCCGCGGCTACGCGACCCTGGTCGACGCCGAGGCCGTGGGCCTGCCGGTCAGCGTCTTCGTCAGCGTCACCCTGGAGAAACAGATCGAGAAGGCGTTGGAAAAATTCGAGAAGGAAATCCGCGCCCGGCCCGAGGTCATGGAGTGTTATTTGATGACCGGCGACTTCGATTACCTGTTGCGCGTGGTGACGTCGGACCTGAGCGCCTATGAGCGGTTCCTGATCGAGCACCTGACCCGTATCCCCGGCGTCGCCTCCATCAAGTCGTCGTTCGCCCTGAAGCAGGTCACCTACCGGACGGCGCTGCCCATTTCACCGCCCGGCAAGTCAAAATGAACCCAACCCACGAAATCGTGAAAGGCTTTTTATTTACAGGCCCCCGAAAGACCTTCCATACCCGGTCCATGGACAAGGAAAACCGAGCCACGAGGACTAACCGGGCCAGTCGGGCGGGCCGAAGAAGCGCCCTGGTCCTTTTCCTGGGCGCCGCGCTCGGCGGGTTCATGTTCCTGGAGGCGGCGTTGGCGCCGAAGGCCGACCCGTGGCCCCGGTGGCAGGCCTTTGAGGCGGCTTCGACGGCGGTCATCGACCATGGCCCCTGGGACCAATTTTTGAAAAAATACCTGAAACCCGGCCCGCACGGCGTCAACCGGGTCGCCTACGGCCGCGTCACCGGCGACGACCGCCAGGCGCTTTATCAGTACCTGGTGGCGCTGCGCCTGACCCCCATCGAACGCTTCAACCGCGCCGAACAGCGGGCTTACTGGATCAACCTCTACAACGCGCTCACCCTGCGGCTGGTGCTGGAGCTCTATCCGGTCAACAGCATCAAGGACATCGACATCTCGTCGAACCCGCTCGGCGGCGTTTTCAGCGGCCCCTGGGACCGCAAGCTGCTGGATGTCGGGGGGGAGCCGTTGAGCCTCAATGACATCGAGCACCGCATCCTCAGGCCCATCTGGCGCGACCCGCGCATCCATTATGCCGTCAACTGCGCGGCGGTCGGTTGCCCGAACCTGCAGCCGCTGGCCTTTACCGGCGCCAACACCGAGGCGCTTCTCGATCACGCGGCGCAAAACTACGTCAACAGCCCGCGCGGCGCCCGCGTCGAGGACGGGCGGCTGATCGTGTCCAAGATCTATGCCTGGTTCGTCGATGACTTCGGCGGCTCGGAGGAAGGCGTCCTCGCCCATCTCCGGCACCTGGCGGAACCGCCGCTGGCCCGCGCCCTCGAGGGCCGGACGTCCATCGACGATTACGAATACGACTGGGGCCTCAACGATTCCCGGTCTTGAGGGGCGGCGCCCCGGCGGCGCTCGGAATCGTAAAGCCGGGCCAGGCGGTCCGGCGGCACGCCGAGCAGGAAAAGGGCGTGGATCCAGAGCCAGCCGATGATGATCCTCACCGGCCGGCGGCCCCGGAAACGCCGCGACGAGGTGATCAGCGGCGGATCGCCGATGCACAGGGTTTCCCCGGCCCTCTCCAGGCGGCGGACGAAATCGTAATCCTCCATCAGCGCCAGCGGGCGGATGCCGCCGAGGCGGTCATAAACATCGCGCCGCACGAAGATGCCGGAATCCCCGTAATAGACCCCGCGCGCCCGGATCCAGGCGTAAAAGCCCTCGAGCCAGCGGCTGAACCCGTCATCGCCGTCGAACAGCAACCGGAAATTTCCACCGGGCGCGTTTGGGTTGGCGGCAAGCGCATGATCGACGGCGGCGAAGCCGCCTTGGGGAAACACCGAATCGGCGTGCAGGAAAAGCAGGATGCCGCCCCGGGCGTGGCGGGCGCCTTCGTCGATTTGCCGGCCGCGGCCGGGATTCGACATCACCACCCGGACGCCCAGGTCCCGGGCCTGGGCGGCGGTGCCGTCGAGGCTGTAGGCATCGACGACGAGGACTTCGTGGGCGACCGTCTCTCCCCGGAGCGCCTTCAACAGCCCCGGCAGGTTTCGGGCCTCGTTCAGGGTCGGGATGATGACGGAAATCATGTGCCGCCTTCCAAGCGCCGGGCCTCATCGGCGCTGACGAGGCCGACATCGAACAAGGCCCGGCGGTGGTCTTGCCAGCCGGTTTCGGCCCAGGTCCGGCAGCGGCGGCCAAGGATCGCATTGGGGATGGGGAACCGGCCGAGGACGCCGAAGGCGGTGTCCGTCCAAAGATCCTTCAGCCAGCGGTAAATCTCGAAGCGCCGGTCCCCGCCGAGGGTGACGAGCCGGGCCTTCAGGTACGCCCGCCCGAAGGCGAGGTGACGGGCCTCGTCGCGCGATACGCGTGCGTTGATGCGGCGGAACCGGGGACACGGCAGCCAGCCGCCCAGGGTATCGAGCGCGAACAACGCTTCGCCCTCGAGAACGATGTTGAAGGCGGCGATCATGGCCTCCGGCGGGCCGTCCCAGGCAAGGGCCTTGTCATACGCGGCCTTTAGCGTCGGATCGATGGGCTGGAGACCGCCGATCCCGGCCACATACGCCCGATAGACCTCGGCGTGGCGCGTCTCGTCGGCGATCTGAAGCTCGACGCAACGCCTGGCCCCGGGGATTCTCACGGGGGTGTCCACTTCGGCCAGGATTCGCCGGCACATGGCGAGGGTCGCCATCTCGCCGTGATAGAACTGGCTGATCAGGGCGGCACAGAATTTTCTCGGCAGCCATGCCGGAACCACCGCCTCGATGTCCCAGTCGATGTCATCGAAGGACCACTGCTGGGCTTCCCCCTTGGCCGCCAGCGCTTCAAGGGCAGAGATTTCCGGCAATGAAGAACCGACAAGCATGCCGGCAAAGCCTACAGGCGGGCCGCCGCCGCGCCAACTCACGAAAACGTCAGGAACTTCAGACGTCGACGGTGATGTCGGTCTTCGGTTTCGAGGAGCAGATCAGGATCTGCCCTTCCTCCTCGGGCAGGAAGGCGTCGTCGTTGACGTATTCGATCTCGCCCTCGATCAACGTGCACATGCAGGTATGGCAGACCCCGGACCGGCAACTGAAATCGGGCGCCAGCCCGTTGGCTTCGGCAAGTTCGAGGATGGTTTCCTGGTCCGGGTCCCAGTTGACCGTAACGCCGGAACGCTTGAACGTCACCACCGGCCCGTCGGCCGCCGCCTCGGGGCCGGGGGAAGCCGGGGCGGGTTCTTGATCGGCTTTATCCCCGGCGCCCTTCTTGAGCACCGTCGCCGGGCCGAAGAATTCGTAATAAATGCGGGATTCCACCACCCCCCAGTCGAGAAGCCCGTTGAACAGCGACTTCATGAACGGCGGCGGGCCGCACAGGTAGAAATCGCCGTCCTTGCCGGGCAGCAGGCTTTGCAGCAGTTCCATGGTAATCACCCCGGCGCTGTCGTAGTCCCGGTCTTCGACGTCGCCGGGGCACGGTTCCAAATAGGCGATGTGGGCATGGACGTTGGCGTGGGTTTCGGCCAAGCCCCGCACGTGCGCGCCGAAGGCGTGTTCGTCGCCGTTGCGGACCCCATGGACGAACCACACCGGCCTTTTGGCGCCGTTGGAAACGATGTGGTTGAGCATGCTGACCATCGGCGTCAGGCCGACGCCGCCGGACAGCAGCACCACCAGCCCCGAATCGCCCCCCTCCCCGTCCCCATCTCCGTCATCGTCTTCGAGCAGGAAAAAATCGCCCGAGGGCGCGCGCACCTGCAATTCGCCGCCGACCTCGACGTGGTCGTGGAAATAGTTGGACGACACCCCGGGCGGTGCGTCCGGTTGATCGGGAGGCGGCGGCTCGCGCTTGATGGACAGGCGGTAATGGGTGGCGTCGCCCGAGCTGTCGGAAATGGTATAGGTGCGAAGGACCGGTTTGTCGTGGCCCGGCACGTCGAGCTTGAAGCCCAGGAACTGCCCCGGCTTGTAGGGCGCCAGCGGGCGGGCGTCCTTGGCCGTCAGGTAGAACGAGGTGACGGTCCGGCTTTCCGGTTCCTTGCGCTCGACGCAAAAGGTCCGGTATCCGTCCCAGCCGCCGGAGGAATCCTTGGGCTCGTTCATGGTTGGCTTCCTTTTGACTTTCCGCTGTCCGGGGCAGGTAATTTGCCGTTCCAGGGGAGCCAAGGCAACCCTTTACGATCTAGGGGTTTCCTTTACGATCTAGGGGTTTGGCGGCGGCGGCAAGGCTGTTAATTTAGTTAATTCCCTTGAACGGAAACCAGCCAAGGGACAGCGGGAGACTAGAAGGGTGGCGGCAAAACGCGGCGACGACAAGGCCTGGAACGAATTCGTTTCGTGGTGCGGAGAGCGCGGCCTCAAGGCGGTGCCGGCCAACTCCTGGACCCTGGCCGCTTACGCCCGGTGGAGCGAGCGCCACCACCCCTATCCGGCCGTCGCCCGGAACATCGAGGCCATCGCCCGGGTCCACTATACGAAAACGCGCAAACGCCTGGACCGCCACCCCATGGTCATGCGCACGCTGAGTCTCATCGAAACCCGCGCCAAGGCGAAAAAATCGGCCAAGGACAAACAAGCGGCGCTGTTCCCGGAAGACGACATCCTCGAACGGAAGTTGCCGGGCAAGGCCGGAAAAACCCGGAAAGCCGCCGGGACAGCCCCCGGGACAGCCCCCGGGACAGCCAAGGGCAACCGGACGGCCAGGAAAAAAACCCGCAAGGGAATGAGCGCCAGCCCGAAGCTGGTGTCCCGGCGGCGGTTGAAAAGCTGAGGCCCCGGTCCCTGTCTTGGCCAAAGGACCGTCAGCGGACCTCGACCTCGCGGACGATGGAGATGATTTTCTCTTTCGCGCCGCCCTTGTCGCGCACCAGGGTGATGTCGCCCCGGTAGGTCCCCGGCGGCAATAAACGAGACTTCCTTTTCTTGCCGACAAGGACGAACCGCCGGGCCTGGGTCTTTTTGATGGTGGCCTGGCGTTTAACGACGGTCTGGCCGTTGGGGGCGGTGATGCGGAGGCTCAGGATATCGCCGGCCCGGGGCCAGAACATATCCACCCACAGAACCATGGCCGGCGCCGTGCGCGGCATCCGGGAGGCGGAAGAATCGCCCCGCCTGGCGTCCCCGGGGGACAGCCGGCCGGGACCGAAACCGGCGTTGTAGAGGGCCGTCGTCCCCCCCGTCAGACCCTTAAGCGCGTCCTGCCGCCAAAGGGGGGCAACGCCTAGGCCGCATTCCCGTTGCCGCCCCACCCCGGCGAACGGATCAATCACCCGCTTGTCCTTGCGCACTTCCAGATGGACATGGGGGAACTGCGCCCGGCCCGAGTTGCCGACCAGGCCCAGCTTCCGCCCCCGTTCGACGGAATCGCCCTTTTTGACCGCGAGGCTGCCCCGGCGCATGTGGCAATACTGGGTTTCCCAGCCGCCTTCGTGGACGAGAACCAGGCCGTTGCCGCATTCCCGCCCCTTGACGGAACCGCTGCCGGCAATGGTGAAGTCGACGTCCTTCATGCCGTCGCGCAGGGCCTTGACGATGCCGGGCGCCGACGCCACCACGTCGACGCCCTCGGCCATCACGGCCAGATCGCGGATGGCGATGTCGGTACCCTTGTGTCCGTTGTAGGTCCTTTTCCGGCAGGCGTAATCGCGCCGGCCCGGGCCCGGATCGACATCGACGAAATTGACCAGCCAGCAGTCCTTCCCCGGCCGGCAGCGAATCGGAAGGCCGAGGGCGGGCGGTTTCGCCTCCGCGCCATGGGCCGGAAAGGTTGCCGGCCCTAACGCCGCCGCGAAAAAGCAGGCGGCGGCGAAAACGGCGGATTTCGGCGCGGGTCGGGTGAAATTCATCCTTTTACCCATAGCAGGCCTGGGACGCCGTGATAAGGCCAGTAGCCTGTATCATCTAACTTGCCGCGCCTTCATGAAAAACATATATTGCAGTGCGGTACATTGTTTTGCGCCGCACAAGCGCCGTTTCAACGAGGCCATTTCAACGAGGACGGAGTGAAAGCCGATGGAACCCGCCAAAAGCACTCATGAAATGCTGCACGGGTATTACTTCGAGGACCTGCGGGAAGGCATGCGGGACGTCTATGCCAAGACCATCACCGATGCCGACGTGATGTCGTTCGCCGGCATCTCCGGCGACACCAACCCCATCCACCTGAATCACGAGTTCGCCAGCGAAACCATGTTCGAGGGCCGGGTCGCCCACGGCATGCTGACGGCCAGTTTGATTTCCACCGTCATCGGCACCAAGCTGCCCGGACCGGGCTGCATCTACGTCAGCCAGAACCTGCGCTTCAAGGCCCCGGTCAAGGTCGGCGACACGGTGACGGCGACGTGCACGGTGACCCGGTTGATAGCCGAAAAACGGATCATCGAAATGGACACCGTGTGCTCCGTCCTAGGCGAGGTGGTGCTGGACGGACAGGCCATGGTTCTGGTGCCGTCGAAAGCCAAAACCAACTAGGCCCCCCGGCCCTCCCCCTCGGCCCCCCCCTGGCGCCCTTTCCCCTTGACCCGCGAGGGGGGCGCTGACACTTTCCCGCCATGCGGATTTACCGCCATTATGACGCGCTTCCCGCCGACGCCAGGGGCGCGACGGTCGCCATCGGCAATTTCGACGGCGTCCACCCGGGCCATCAGGCGGTCATCCACGAGGCCGGCCTGATCGCCGGCGACTTGGGCCGGCCGTGGGCGGTGCTGACGTTCGAGCCCCATCCTCGGGCCTTTTTCACCCCCGGCTCCGAGCCCTTCCGCCTCACCCCTTTCCGGGCCAAGGCGCGGCGGATCGCCGAATTGGGCGCCGACCTGCTGATCGTGCAGCGGTTCGACAAAACCTTTTCCTCCCTGCCGGCGGAAGACTTCATCAACACCGTCCTGGTCGACGGCCTCGGCGCCGGGCACGTGGTTTCGGGGTACGATTTCGTCTTCGGCCACAAACGCGGCGGCGACTGCGGACTGCTGCTGGCGATGGGGGCCAAAAAAGGCTTCGGCTTTACCGCCGTCAACGCTGAAAAAGACCCGTCGGGCGAGGCCTATTCCTCGACCCGCGTCCGCGAACGGCTATTGGACGGCGACGCCAAAGGCGCGGCGGCGGTCCTGGGCCGGGATTTCGAGATCGAGGGCCGGGTGGCGCGGGGCGAGGCGCGCGGCAAAAGCATCGGTTTCCCGACCGCCAACATCCCCTTGGGCGATTATCTGAGGCCGACGCTGGGCGTCTATGCGGTGCGCGCCTCAATTGAAGAGGAAAACGAGGGAATGTGGCTTGCCGGCGTCGCCAACATCGGCGTCCGGCCGACTTTCGGCGGCGACGGCGTGGTCCTGGAGGTGTTCCTGTTCGATTTCGACGGCGATCTGTACGGAAAACGCCTGCGCGTCAGGCTGGTCGATTTCCTGCGCCCGGAAAAGAAGTTTGACGGCGTCGACGATTTGAAGGCACAAATCGCCTCGGATGTGGCCAAGGCACAAAGGATTCTTTCAAGAGGCGCGGAAGGCGGCCGGGGTTTTCGGGGGACACCCCCGGTCCCCGAGGCGGACAGGGACTGAATAATGACGACCGATTACAAATCGACGGTGTTCCTGCCCCAGACCGGCTTTCCCATGAAGGCCGGTTTGCCGAAGCTTGAGCCCGAAATCCTCGCCCGGTGGCGGGACATGGACATCCAGTCCCTGCACCGCAAGGCCGCCAAGGGGCGCGAGAAATTCATCCTTCACGACGGCCCGCCTTACGCCAACGGGCATTTGCATATCGGCCACGCGCTCAACAAGATCCTCAAGGACATCATCGTTCGGTCGCAGCAGATGCTGGGCAAGGATGCCAACTATGTCCCCGGCTGGGACTGCCACGGCCTGCCGATCGAATGGAAGATCGAGGAAAAGTACCGCAAGAAGAAGAAAGACAAGGACCAGGTGCCGATCATCGAATTCCGCCGCGAATGCCGGGAATTCGCCGAGCACTGGATCGATATCCAGAGGGAGGAATTCAAGCGCCTCGGCGTCATCGGCGACTGGGACAACCCCTACACGACCATGAGCTTCTCGGCCGAAGCCCAGATCGTCCGCGAACTGGGCAAGTTCCTGATGGATGGATCGCTCTACCGGGGCGCCAAGCCGGTGATGTGGTCGCCGGTCGAAAAGACGGCCCTGGCCGAGGCCGAAATCGAATACCACGACCACACCTCGACCACCATCTACGTGCGTTTCCCCGTCGCCAAGGCATCCCAACCCGAAATCGAGGGGGCGTCCATCGTCATCTGGACGACGACGCCGTGGACCATGCCCGGCAACCGCGCCGTCGCCTATGGGCCGGACATCGATTACGTGGTTATCGAGGTCAAGGAGGCCGCCGACGGAAGTCTGGCAAAACCGGGTGAAAAACTGGTCATCGCCGAGGCCCGCCTGGAAACGGCGCTCGCCGAATGCGGCATCACCGGACACACCGTTCTCGCCACCTTCAAGGGCTCGGACCTGGAAGGCACCGTCTGCCGCCATCCCTTGGCCGGCCAAGGCTATGACTTCGAGGTGCCGGCGCTCCCCGCCGGTTTCGCCACCACCGAGGAAGGCACCGGCATCGTCCACATCGCGCCGGGGCATGGTTCCGACGACTGGGAACTGGGCATGGCTGAAGGCATCGAGGTGCCCGAGACGGTCGGCGGGAACGGCTGTTTCTTCGATCACGTGCCGCTGTTCGCCGGCCAGCACGTGTTCAAGGTCAACGGCGAGATCGCCGACGCCATTGAGGCCGCCGGTGGCCTGCTGGCGCGGGGGCAACTGGTCCACCGCTATCCCCATTCGTGGCGCTCGAAGGCGCCGCTGATCTTCCGCAACACCACCCAGTGGTTCATTTCCATGGAAAAGACGGGGCTCCGCGACAAGGCCCTGAAAGCCATCGAGGAGACCCGATTCGTGCCGCCGTCGGGGCAAAAACGCCTTCGCGGCATGATCGAGACCCGCCCCGATTGGTGCGTGTCGCGCCAACGCGCCTGGGGGGTGCCGATCACCGTCTTCGTCAACAAGGAAACCGGCGAGCCGCTGCGCGACCAAGGGGTGCTCGAGCGCATCGTCGAGGCGGTCGAGGCCGAAGGCGCCGACGCCTGGTTCTCGTCCGACCCGTCGCGGTTTCTGGGCGACGACCTAAAGGCCGAGGATTACGAACAAGTGATGGATATCCTGGATGTGTGGTTCGATTCCGGCGCCACCCACACCTTCGTCCTCGAGACCCGCGACGACCTGAAATGGCCGGCGTCGCTGTACCTGGAAGGCACCGACCAGCACCGCGGCTGGTTCCATTCATCGCTCCTCGAATCCTGCGGCACCCGGGGCCGGGCGCCTTACGAGGCGGTGCTGACTCACGGCTTCGTCATGGGCGAGGACGGGAGTAAGATGTCGAAATCGACGGGCAACGTCGTCTCGCCCCAAGACGTGATCGACCGGCATGGCGCCGATGTCCTCAGGCTGTGGGTGGTCGGCTCGGACTATTCCGAGGACCTGCGCATCGGGCCGGAGATCCTGAAAAGAAACGCCGACATCTACCGCCGGCTCAGGAACACCCTACGCTACCTGTTGGGCAATCTGACCGGATTCGGCGAAAGCGAACGCGTCGGCACGGACGAGATGCCGGAACTGGAGCGATGGGTGCTGCACCGGCTTTGGCAACTGGATCGCCACCTGAGACAGGCCTGCGACGATTTTCAGTTCCACCCGGTGTTCGCCGAACTGCATAACTTCTGCGCCGTCGATCTGTCGGCCTTCTATTTCGACGTCCGCAAGGATTCGCTCTATTGCGACCCGGCCCATGCCCCCAAGCGCCGCGCCGCCAGGACCGTCTTGGACGAAGTCTTCAACTGCCTGACCGCATGGCTGGCGCCGTTCCTCTGCTTCACGGCGGAAGAAGCCTGGCAAGCCCGCTATCAGGAGGGGGGGGAGGAGGAGACGGAAGAAAGCGTTCACCTTCGCACCTTTCCCGACATTCCCGAAGCCTGGCGCGACGACGATTTGGCTGAAAAATGGGCCAAGATCCGAAACCTGAGACGGGTGGTCACCGGGGCCATCGAGCTTGAGCGCAAGGAGAAGCGGATTGGCTCCTCGCTTCAGGCGCATCCCGTGGTCTATGCCAATTCCGAAGACATCGCCCTGTTCGACGGACTGGACGCGGCCGAATTGTTCATTACCTCCGATGCGAGATTTATCCCGGACTCTGGCCCCAAAAACAGTTTCTCGTTAGATGATGTTAGCGACGCCTGGGTCGTTGCCGAGAAAGCCGATGGCGAGAAATGCGGGCGGTGCTGGAAAGTTTTGCCTGAAGTCGGCCAGGATGCGGATTATCCCGACACCTGCGGGCGCTGCGCCGAGGTGGTGCGCCAATCGGACAAAGGCGGTTGATCGGGCCATGGCCCCGGACCCCGACACGGACGCAACCCAAAACAACGGCCCGGCCGGGATGACGTTCCGGCCCATGTTCTTCAAGGGCCTGGGCCTGGCGGCGGCGGTCATCATCCTCGATCAAATCAGCAAATGGTGGATCCTCGGCTCCGTCATGCAGCCGCCCCGGGTCATCCCGTTGACGCCTTTCTTCAACCTGGTCCTGGGCTGGAACCGGGGTATCAGCTTCGGGTTCCTCGATTCCGGCGGCTGGCTCAGCGCCTGGTTCCTGCCCCTGGCGGCGGTGGCGATTTCGGCCGTCCTGGCGGTCTGGCTTTACCGTGTCCGCCACCTCCGGGCCGCCGTCGGCCTCGGTTTGATAATCGGCGGCGCCATGGGCAACTTGATCGACCGGCTGCAATTCGGGGCGGTCGTCGACTTCCTGGACTTTCACGCCTGGGACACCCATTGGCCGGCGTTCAACCTGGCCGACAGCGCCATCACTGTCGGCGCCGTGGTATTGATTCTAGATTCCTTGTTTGAAAAGGAAAAAAAGAGCTAAAATAGGGGGTTGGAACGAAAATCGGCGGACCTCGGCGCAATCGTTCGTTTAACAAAACCGCTGGCGGCCGGCGATAGACCCCCCGCGATAGAATTATGAACCCAATGAAAAAAACGACCGCCTTTCTGTCCCTCGCGCTGGCCGTGGCGTTGCTTTCGGGCTGCGAATCGGCGCGCAAGGCCTTTAGCGGCGATAAAACCTCGCCCGATGAATTCGCCGTCTATTCCCGCCCGCCCTTGAGCCTGCCGCCGGATTACAGGCTCCGGCCCCCGGCCCCGGGCACCATCCGCCCACAGGTCGATTCCGCGAAGTACCGCGCCGAACGGGCAATCCTGGAAAATACGGTCAGGAAAAGCGGCGTGGCGAAGCCGCTGAAAGGCAGCACCGGGCTGATGGCGTTGTTGAGGGATACCGGCGCCCTGTCCGCGACCCCGGACATCCGCGCCATCATCAATGAGGAAACCTCGATCCTCAGCTCCCAGGATCAGGCGTTTGTCGACAAATTGATCTTCTGGGTCGACGACAAGGAGCCCGGCAGCACTATCGTCGACGCCAGGAAAGAGCAAAAACGCATCCAGGAGAACCAGGCCCTCGGCAAACCGCTGAACGAAGGCGAGACGCCTGAAATCAAACGCAAAGCCAAGCGCAAGGGCCTTTTGGACTTCTAGACCATGAAAGACGCTTCGACGACGAAGCGGGCGTTCCTGGCGCTCGCCTTTTTGGTTCTGTGCCTGGTTCCCGGCCTAAACACGGCCGCCCGGGCCGGGGTGTTCAACCCCGAGACCTTTACGCTCGCCAACGGCATGCGGGTGGTCGTCGTCGGCAACCACCGGGTGCCGGTGGTCACCCACATGGTCTGGTACGGCGTCGGGTCGGCGGATGAAGGCCCGGGCGAATCCGGGATCGCGCATTTCCTCGAACACCTGATGTTCAAGGGCACGAAAAAACGCCAGCCCGGGGAATTTTCCAAGATACTGGCCCGCAACGGCGGCCGTGAAAACGCGTTCACGTCCACCGACTACACCGCCTATTTCCAGACCATCGCCGTTGATCGCCTGGAGATGGTGATGGAGATGGAAGCCGACCGGATGACCAATCTCAGGCTCACCGAACAGGGCGTGGCGACGGAAAAGGCGGTGGTGCTGGAGGAACGCCGGTCGCGCACCGACAACAACCCGGGAGCGATCCTGCGCGAACAGGTCAACGCGGCGCTGTTCCTGAACTATCCCTACCGCCGCCCGGTCATCGGCTGGGCCCACGAGATCGAGACGCGGAGCCTGAAAAGCGTCATGGCGTTCTATAAAAAATGGTATGCGCCGGGCAACGCCATCCTGGTCGTCGCCGGCGACATCACGGCGGCGAAGCTGAAACCACTGGCGGAAAAATATTACGGCCGCATCCCGGCCCAGGAACCGACGGTCCGGGTCCGGCCCCAGGAACCGCCGCAGAGCGCCAGCCGCAGGCTCGTTTACAAGGACGCGCGCGTGCGCCAGCCGTCGTGGAGCCGCACCTACCTGGCGCCCAGCTATTTGACCGGCGAAACGGTACACGCCTATGCGCTTGAGGTGTTGACCGACATTTTGGGCGCCGGCGCCACCAGCCGCCTCTATCAGTCCCTGGTCGTCGAAGATAAAATCGCCGTCTCGGCGGGCAGCTACTACGCGCCCGACGCCCGCGGGCCCGGCCGGTTTTCCCTTTACGCCAGCCCTCAACCCGGAGTTACCATGGAGGCCCTGGAAAAGGCCATGGAGGCGGAACTGACGAAGATATTGACCCAGGGCGTCACCGCCTCGGAGGTCGCCCGGGCCAGGAAGCGCCTGCGGGCGCAGGCCGTCTATGCCCGCGATTCCCTGCAAGGCGGCGCCCGGGCGTTGGGCGCGGCGCTGGCCATCGGCATGACGGTCGAGGACGTCGAGGCCTGGCCGGACCGCATCGGCGCCGTCACCGTCGAGGAGGTGAACGCGGCGGCCAAGGCGGTGTTGAAGGAAGGCCGCTCGGTGACCGCGTGGCTGTTGCAAAAGAAGACGGGTTGATCCCTCCATGACCGGAAAAACAAAAACCTTTTTCGCGCCTCTGTTCCTGCTGGCCGTGCTGTTGAGCGTCCTCTTCGCCCCGCCGCCGGCCTACGCGGTGACCATCGAGAGAGTGATATCAACCGGCGGCATCGAGGCTTGGCTGGTGCGCGATCACACCAACCCGATCATCACCATGCGCTTCGCCTTTCGCGGCGGCGCGGCGCTCGACCCCGAGGGCCGGGGAGGCTTGGCCAACATGGTTTCCACCCTGCTCGACGAAGGCGCCGGCGATCTCGACAGCAAGACCTTTCAGGGGCGGCTCGAGGATCTGGTCATTACGCTGCACTTCGATGCCGGGCGGGATAATTTCGGCGGCCGGCTCCGGACCCTGGTCGAAAACAAGGCCACGGCCTTCGATCTCCTGACCCTGGCGCTGACCCGGCCGCGTTTCGATGCCGAGCCGATGGAAAGGATCAGGAGCCAGCTTCTTTCCTCTCTCCGCCAGGAAGCCGAAGAGCCCAACGCCATCGCCGGCAAGACCCTGTTCAAGACCCTGTTCCCGGCCCACCCCTATGGCCGCCCCGTCGGCGGAACCCTGGAAACCGTCGCCGCCATCACCCAGGCCGACCTCAAGGGCTTCGCCCAACGCCGGCTGGCCAAGGACAACCTGACGATCGGCGTCGTCGGCGACATCACCGCCGAGGCGCTGAAGACCGTGCTCGACAAGATATTCGGCGGGCTGCCGGCAAAGGCTGGGGCCTGGGCGATCCCGGAAGCGGTCCTCGAGGGCCAGGGCCGCACGGTGGTCGTCACCAAGCCGGCGCCGCAAAGCGCCATCATCTTCGCCGACAAGGGGCTAAAACGCCAGGATAAGGATTTCTACGCCGCTTTCGTGATGAACCACGTGCTCGGCGGCGGCGGCTTCACGTCCAGGCTCTACAACACGGTGCGCGAAGAGCGGGGGCTGGCGTACTCCGTCTACTCCACCCTGCATCCCCTGGACCGCGCCGGGTTGATCTTCGGCGGCGCCGGCACCGCCAACAAAAGCGCCTCGGAAACCATTGCCGTCATGCGCGCGGAATGGACCCGCATGGCGAGAAAGGGCATGAGCGAAAAGGAACTGGCCGACGCCAAGACCTATTTGACCGGGTCCTATCCGCTCAGCTTCACGTCGTCGAGCCGCATCGCCTCGATGCTGATCGGCATCCAGATGGACAACCTGGGCATCGACTATCCCGACCGCCGCAACGGCCTGATCGAGGCGGTGACCTTGGACGACGTCAACCGGCTGGCCAGGAAGCTGCTGCGTCCTGACATGCTGACCGTGGTCGTCGTCGGCCAGCCCGACGGGGTCAAGAGTACTAACTGATCCTTGGTATGAACACCCCGTCCAGCCGCCTGGGGGTACTGGTTGCGGCCATCCATCTCTGGTAGTCTCGTCTTCCCGCACAGCGCCCCGACGGAACCGGTTGTTTTCACCATGGCGTCCTTGAAAAGCTCTCCCGCCTGGAAGGCGCTCGAAGCCCACCGCGAGAAAACCGCCGGCCTGCACATGCGCGACCTGTTCGCCGGCGACGAGGACCGCTTCGAGGCGATGTCGGTGGGCCTGGGCGGGCTGTTCCTCGATTATTCCAAGAACCGGGCGAGCGCCGAAACTTATGCGTTGTTGGTTGACCTCGCCCGCGAGGCCGACGTCGAAGGCTGGCGCGGGCGCCTGGCCGCCGGCGAGGAAATCAATGCCACCGAGGGGCGCCCGGCGCTGCATATGGCGCTCCGTGACCCCGGCGGCCCCGGCGATAATGTGGAAATCATCGCCGCCCGCAAGGCCATGGAACGGATTTGCCGCGACATCCGGGACGCCAATATGACCGGCGCCACCGGAAAACCCTTCGAGGCCGTCGTTCATATCGGCGCCGGCGGCTCGCACCTGGGCCCGGCGATGGTGGTCGGCGCGCTCGAGGCCTATCGGGACGGCCCCGATATCCATTTCGTCTGCAACGTCGACGGCGCCCAGATCGCGCAAATCCTCGACGGCTTGGTCCCCGAAACGACGCTTTTCATCATTGCGTCGAAATCCTTCACCACCGAGGAAACCCTGACCAACGCCCGAACCGCGCGGAGCTGGATGACCGAATCCCTGGGCTATGATGCCGCCACTCATTTCATCGCCGTCACCGCCAACGCCGGCGCGGCCAAGGATTTCGGCATCGGCGAAGACAGCGTCATTGCGCTGTCCGAAGGGGTCGCCGGGCGGTTTTCCGTGTGGTCGGGGGTCGGGCTGGTGGCGGCGTTGGCCGTCGGCTGGGAGAATTTCGCCGCCCTGCTTTCCGGCGCCCACGACATGGACCGGCACTTCCTGGGCGCGCCGCTCGACTCCAACATGCCGGTGATACTGGGGCTGATCGGTATCTGGAACATCGACTTCCTGGGCGCCGAGGCGCTCGCGGTGCTGCCCTATGACGAGGGGTTGGCTCTGTTGCCCAACTACCTCCGGCAGTTGGAGATGGAAAGCAACGGCAAGTCCATCGGCCGCGACGGAACCGTCCTCGAGGCCGGCGGCGCGCCCATCGTCTTCGGCGAACCGGGGACGGTTGGCCAGCACGCCTTTTATCAGGCCATCCATCAGGGCCGGCGATTGATCGCCAGCGATTTCATCGTCCCCTTGCGGACCCACCACCCTATCGGCGGTGGCGACCACCACCAACGGCTCCTGGCCAATGCCTTCGCCCAGTCGGAAGCCCTGATGAAGGGCCGTGACAACGGTGGTCAGCCCCCGCACAAGGCGTTCGCAGGCAACCGGCCGTCGAACACCATCCTGATGGACCGGGTCGATCCCTTCACCCTCGGCCAGTTGATCGCCCTTTACGAACACAAGGTCTTCGTCCAGGCCGTCATCTGGGGCATCAACCCGTTCGACCAGTGGGGCGTGGAGCTGGGCAAGGAACTGGCGGCGGCGATCTTGCCGGAAGTCCTGGGCCGGGCGGCTTCCGGGGATCATGATTCCTCCACCCGGGGGCTGATCGCCCGCGCCCGCAAAGCCGAACAGGAGAAACAACCGTGATCATCCGCCGTCTGCCGGAAACCGTCATCAACCGCATCGCCGCCGGCGAGGTAGTCGAGCGCCCGGCCTCGGTGGTCAAGGAACTGGTGGAAAACGCCATCGACGCCGGGGCGACGCGCATCGACGCCGTGATCCGCGACGGCGGCCAGACGCTGATCGCCGTATCCGACGACGGCCACGGCATGAGCAAGGACGACCTCACCCTGGCCGTCGAGCGCCACGCCACGTCAAAGCTCCCCGACGACGACCTGCTGGCCATCGACAGCCTGGGCTTCCGCGGCGAGGCGTTGCCGTCGATCGGCGCCGTGGCCAGGCTTTCCATCGCCAGCCGCGCCACCGGGGCGGACGACGCCTGGGCCCTTTCCGTCGAAGGCGGCGCGCTCACGGGGCCGGAACCGGCGGCCCACCCCAAGGGCACCCGCATCGAGGTCCGCGACCTGTTTTTCGCCACCCCGGCGAGGCTCAAGTTCCTGAAGACGCCGCGCACCGAACAGACCCACGCCGTCGACGCCGTCAAGCGCCTGGCCATGGCTTATCCGGGGATCGGATTTTCCCTGAGCGACGGCGAACGCGACCTGGTCAAGCTGCCGCCGGCCTCCGGCAACGAGGCCCTCCTCGACCGCCTCGAGCGCATCATGGGCAGGGATTTCCACGATAACGCCATGGCCATCGACGCCGAACGCGAAGGGATGAAGCTTTCCGGTTATGCCGGGCTGCCGACCCTGAATAGGGGCAACGCGCAAATGCAGTTCCTGTTCGTCAACGGCCGTCCGGTCAGGGACAGGCTTCTGTACGGCGCGCTCCGCGGGGCGTACCGGGAATTCATCGCCGCGGAGCGTTATCCGCTGGTGGCGCTGTTTTTGGAGCTGCCGGGCGAAGCCGTCGACGTCAACGTCCATCCGGCGAAAGCAGAGGTCCGGTTCCGCGATTCCGGGCTGGTGCGGGGGCTGATCGTCGGCGCCTTGAAGCACGCGCTGGCCAAAGCCGGACACCGGGCCTCGACCACGGTCGCCAGCGCGGCGCTCGGCGCGGCCAGGCCCGGCGGCGGCGGGTTTTCTATATCCTCCGGGGCCCCCGGAGGCGGAGGCGGTTACCCATCGGCCGGGCTCAGGGCCGGGCTAAGAGAACGCGCCGACGAATTCCACCGCCCGCTCCCCGACCTCGACGCGCCGCCGTCCGGTTCTATTGTCGACGACCAGGAAACCGGGGATTTGGCCGATTACCCCCTCGGCGTCGCCCGCGCCCAGGTGCACGAGACCTACATCATCGCCCAGACCGTGGACGGCATCGTCATCGTCGATCAGCACGCCGCCCACGAACGGCTGGTCCAGGAACGGATCAAGAAGGCGCTGGAATCCGGCGGCGTCCCGCGCCAGGGGATGCTGATCCCGGAAGTGGTGGAACTGGACGAAGGCGCGCAGGGGCGGCTGATTGAACGCGCCGATGAGCTTGCGGAACTGGGGCTGGTGATCGAGGCCTTCGGCGACGGCGCCGTGATGGTGCGGGAAATCCCGGCCCTGTTGGGGGAGACCGACATCCAGGGACTGGTCCGCGACCTCGCCGACGACCTGGCGGCCTTCGACGAAGGCCTGGCGTTGAAGCAGCGCCTCGGCGACGTCTGCGCGACCATGGCCTGCCACGGAAGCGTGCGCGCCGGGCGGCGGCTGAACGGGGCGGAGATGAACGCGCTGCTGCGCGAGATGGAGACCACCCCCCATTCCGGCCAGTGCAGCCACGGGCGGCCGACCTACGTGGAGTTGAAACTGGCCGACATCGAGAAGCTGTTCGGGCGGCGGTAGTCATTACCCCTCATGCTGGCCGAGTGGTTCAAGCATCTGACCCTGCCCTGCCCGGCGCCGATCCGGGACATGGGCTACGCCAGGGAACTGATCGCCATCGAGGCCCGGCACCGGCGCTGCCGAGACGCCTGGGCGCCGCACCTGGAACACTGCCACAAGGTGATCGGGGACGCGGCCGAGGGTATTTCTCATGACCGGGTCATTGTCCTGGGCTCGGGGCTGTTGCTGGATATTCCTTTGGCCGAACTTTCCGAGACTTTCTCCGACGTGGTTCTGGTCGATATCTTCCACTTGCCGGCGGCCCGGAAAAAGGTCCATGACATGACCAACGTGCGCCTCGAGACCGCCGACATCACCGGCCTGGCCGACGCCACCTGGACCCACGTCCGCGAAGGCCGCGCCGGGCCCCTGCCGCCGCCGCAAGCCGACGCCGGGGCTTTCGCCGACGCCGACCTGGTGGTGTCGGCCAACGTGCTGACGCAACTGCCGTTGTTGCCCATGGGCTGGGTGGAGAAAAAGGGCAAGGGCTACGATGAAGACGGCATCAAGGCCTTCGCCCGGCGCATCGTCGATCACCACCTGGAGCTGCTGGCGGCGCTGCCGGGCCGGGTCTGCCTGTTGACGGAAAGCCAGCGCGTGATCTGCGACGGCGACGAGGTGTTGCGGGAAATCGACCCGCTGTTCGGGGCAACCCTTCCGGCGACGGGCCTGAAATGGACCTGGGACATCGCGCCCCGGCCCGAAATCACCCGGCAAATCGACCTCCGCTTCCGGATGACCGGGATCGCCGACCTCAGGGGCGCCAGCGCCTAGACCCTTCGCAGGAACACCAGCCGGGCGGCGCCGTAGGGGCGTTCGTCGAAGATCTCGAACCCCTTCGGCGGCTCCAGGGCCTCCTTGGCCGCGACCTCGGCGACGGCGACGGCGCCCTCAACCAGCCAGCCCTTGTCCGCCAATCCCAAGAGCGCCGGCACCACCAGGCCCGAATCGTAGGGCGGATCGAGGAACGCCAATCCCCCCGGCGTCTTGGCGATGCGGGGCGGCGGCGGCAGGCGGGCGGCGTCGAGCCTCAACATGGTCACCTTGCGGCCGAGCCCCAAAGCCCCGGCGTTCTTGCGCGCCAAGGTCAGCGCGGCCCCGTCGTTGTCGATGAAGACGCCGTGCCCGGCGCCGCGCGACATCGCCTCCAACCCCAAAGCGCCGGTGCCGGCGAAGACGTCGATGACGGTCACGCCCTCCAGGTCGATCCCCCCGGCCCCGTGGGCGAGGACGTTGAACAGCGATTCCCGGACCCGGTCGGCGGTCGGGCGCAATTCCCGGCCGCCTTGGGAATCCCGGGGCGCTTTCAGGGTCCGGCCCCTCAGGGCGCCGCCGACGATGCGCATTATCCTTCCCCCCGATTTTTCCCTGTCCGGCCTCCGGCCGTCCGCGCCTCTTGCTCCCCCAACTGCTCCCGCAAGACCTTGCCGGTGATCTCCGATGTCTGGCCGCGCTTCAGGTTGCCGAGCTGAAACGGCCCGTAGGCGAGCCGGATCAGCCGGTTCACCTCCAGGCCCATATGCTCCATCACTTTTCTGATCTCACGATTACGCCCTTCCTCCAGCGATACCGTCAGCCAGGCATTGGCGCGGCTCTGCTTGTCCAACTGGGCGCGGATCGGCCCGTATTTGATGCCGGAAACGGTGACGCCGTTTTCCAAACCCTTCAATTTCTTTTCGTCGACGATGCCGTGGACGCGGACCCGGTAGCGCCGCGTCCAGCCGGTGGCCGGCAGTTCAAGCCGCCGTGCCAGGCCGCCGTCGTTGGTCAGCAAAAGCAGTCCTTCGGAGTTCAAATCGAGCCGCCCGACGGAGACCACCCGGGGCAGCGTTTCCGTCAACTTCTCAAACACGGTGGGCCGGCCCTGGGGATCGCCGTGGCTGGTGACCAGGCCGGGCGGCTTGTGATACCGCCACAGGCGCATGGGCGCGGCGGGCGGGATCGGTTCGCCATCCACGGTCACGATGTTGTCTTGCGTCACCACGACGGCGGGAGTGCTCAGGGTCTTGCCGTCGACGGCGACGCGCCCGGCGGCGATCCAACGTTCGGCCTCGCGCCTCGAGCACAGCCCGGCCCGGGCCATCACCTTGGCGACGCGCTCGGGCTTTTGCGTGACAGGGGTTTTTGTTTTGGCGGCCATGGTTCGCACTCTATGTCGCGCCCCGTCCTCCCGCAAGAGTCCCCCGCGCCTCAAGCCAGGAAGGCCAAAAGGCTTTAAGAAAAGTGTATATACATTAATAATGTTAAAAAATTTTACTAATTTTATCTTTAAAAAACCTGATTATCAGCCATTTTTTAATGCATATACATTTCTCAGTTATCTTTTTATTACCTTATCCCACGTGGGCCGCGACCCTTGACGCCGCCACCACCCGGGGGCAGGGTTTGGGCCATGAACAAGCCCTACAACAAGTCTGAACCCCCGCCCATGGAGCTGGCGCTACGCCAGGCCGAGGCCGCCCGTGATCGCGGCGAGGTGCCGGTCGGCGCCGTCATCGTCGACGGCCGGACCGGACGCCTGCTGGCCCAGGCCGGCAACCGGGTCGAGGAACGGGCCGATCCCACGGCCCACGCCGAGATGCTGGCGATCAGGGAAGCCACCCAAACCCAAGGCGAACCCCGGCTCGACGGCATGGACCTTTACGTGACGCTGGAGCCCTGCGCCATGTGCGCCCAGGCGCTTTCCCTGGCCCGCATCCGGCGGCTCTATTTCGGCGCCTACGACCCCAAATCGGGCGGCGTCGAACACGGCGCCAGGGTTTTCACCCACGCTACCTGCCACCACAAGCCGGAAGTCGTCGGCGGCCTCGGCGAGACGGAAGCGGCGGCGCTGCTGAAGGATTTCTTCAAGGGCAAGCGGTAGGGGGAGCAGAATTGCTGCATCCAAGGTTACGTATATTTTTTTAAATCCTTGAAAAACAAAGCTGCCAACAGCAACCTAGTTTCTTCATCAACCAAAGCCTGTGCTTTATCATGTCTAAAGCAATTTTTACGACACGGGTTAATCCAAGCTACGATGATCTTCCGGAAAATTTTTATCATTTTCCAAAGCAATATCTTAAACGCGTAGAAAAAACGGTTGGCGATTGGATCGTCTATTATGAACCCAGCCGAATTGGTGATGGTTCTTCTCGTCGTGATGGGCGGAAGGCATATTTTGCGATAGCGCAAGTTGGTAAGATTCGAAATGACCCCCAACACCAAGATCATTTTTATGCTGATGTATCAGGCTATATTGAATTTGATCGGCCCGTACCCTTTCGCGAGGGCGATCATTTCTATGAAAGCGCACTGAGAAACTCACAAGGTGAAACTGCTACCGGTGTTTTTCAGAACGCTGTCAGAGAAATTCCGGAAGATGAATATAGCCTCATCCTTGAAGCCGGATTTGCAGCCGTTATTGGCGAGTTGGAATTACCCTTATCAAAGCATCATCAACCCGGGTTAATGGAGGAGCAATTACCCTTCCAGCGCCCAATCACCGAACAATTAATTAAACGTCCGTTTCGCGATATTGCGTTCAAGAAAAATGTGAGATCTGCTTATGATTCAACCTGCGCAATAACAGGTCTAAAACTCATTAATGGAGGTGGCCGGTGCGAAATTGAAGCCGCCCACATCCGCCCTGTTGGTGGTGGTCATAATGGACCGGATTCTGTCCGTAACGGGGTAGCTCTATCTCGGACCGTTCATTGGATGTTTGATAGAGGTCTGATTTCTCTTACGGACGACTACGAAATTTTAACCGCCGAGAAACTGGTTCCTGACCAAATGAAAAGAATGTTTCATCCCGATCAAAAAATTTTACTTCCTGAAAATCCTTTATCACGCCCCCATCGGCATTTTTTGGAGTATCACAGAGATACTATTTTTAAAGGATAATGCCTCAGAGCATTACCCTTGACATCCTCGCTGTTGGTGATTATGTTCTGTTTTCGTTCTTTGACATGGTGAATAGGAAAAACTGATCGCGGCGGCGCTTTTTCGTGCGTGGATTCTAAATGCGGACTAATGCGGACTAATGCGGACTAATGCGGACTTTTCGGCCGGAATTTTCCATAATACGGTTGGCGGGCTTTTCGTCCCGGAAAGCCAGGCCAGGCTTGGGTTTCAGGACTCCCGGGCCAACGGCAGGTTGACCAGAAGGTTCTGCGGCTTCAGGCGCACCTTCTTCTCCGGCGTCATCGACAGCGCCATATAGACCGGCCGCCCGGCGATGTCGGAACGCATCTGGTTGGCATCCTCGAATTCCATCCGAAACAGGCTCAGCACCCTTTGCATGCGGTCCTCGGCGACGTCGATGCCTTTATAGAGGTCGTTCAGGATCGCCGACGATTCCTTGTCCAGGCCGACATGCCAGACCCAGCGCTCGTCGGCAATCTTGCCGACCGGCTGGATGGAAACGCGGGTGGCGAGGAAATGGTCGATCCAGGCCTCCAGCACCCGGCACAGCGCCTCCAGCCCCGGGCGGGTGAATGAAACGTCGAGCACCGTGTCGTGGCGTTCGTTGCGGTCCCAATAGATGTCGGCGGATTCCGGCTGCAACACGTCCAGGTTCACCTGCTTCGGCTTGACGCCGCCCGTGACCACCAGCTTGCCGAGGCTGCCCATGCCGCCGGTGGTGGCCAGCATCTCGACGGTCTCGGTATCGCCGAGCAGGATGGCGCCCTGCTCGATGGTGGCGTTCTGTTCGCGGAACAGCAATTCGCCGGCCCGGGCCTGGAACGGATCGGTGGCCTCGTCGAGGATGTTGCGGACGATGACGTGCGCCATTTGATCGACGAACAATCCCGGCAGGGTCACGTCGCCGGACTGGAAAAGGCTCAGGTAACAGCCTTCGACGGTGCCGGCCCCGAGCAGCCTGTCGCGGAAGCCGAGCATGACGGTGTAGTTCTCGCGCGCGTCATCGTCCTCGATCTTCCGGATGTCGCCGTCGGCGACCTCGAGGCGGGGGTTGTCCAGCAAGCGGGCGTGAAGGGCGCGCTCGGCGTCGCACGATTCGGCCACCGGCGCCAGTTCGGGCCGCCCCAGGTAGGCGCGGAGGAAGCCGTCGGTGACCACGAGCCGGCCGTCGGCGTCCCGCTCCAACAGCCCGAAGCCGGAATTCGGCCACAACTCGGGGCGGATCATTCCGTCGGAGGTCAAATTGGCCATCGGCCCAAGGCGGTTTGTTCGCGGTTTATTTAGCGTGGCCGCTGATGTCGGCGTGCAGCGGCTTGGTGTCCTCGAACAACTGCTTCTGCTGGTCGGTCGATTCTGTCTGGTACTTGTCCTTCCACTCGCCGTAGGGCATGCCGTAGACGATCTCGCGGGCCTCGTCGTAGGTCATGTCCAGGCCCCTTTCCCCGGCCGCCGCCCGGTACCATTTGGAAAGGCAGTTCCGGCAGAACCCGGCCAGGCTCATGATGTCGATGTTCTGGACGTCGGTGCGTTTGCGAAGGTGCTCGACCAGGCCGCGAAAGGCGGCCGCTTCGAGCTCGGTGCGCGTGGTGTCGTCCATGTCGGTTGCCATGGGTTTCCTCCCTTATCTTCGGTGTTTTCCGGTTGACGACTATATAAGCGGCCCCGGCCTCATATGAAAGGGCGGGTGAAAGGGCGGCAACGGAAACCTCAGCCCCCGGCCGCCCGCCAGCCGATGTCGGAACGGCAGAAGCCTTCCGGCCAGTCGATATGGCCGATGGCCCTGTAAGCGCGCTTCTGGGCGTCGCCGATGGTCTTTCCCAGGGCCGTCACGTTCAGCACCCGGCCGCCGTCGGCAAGGATCCTGCCATCGTCTTCGCGGGTGCCGGCATGGAAAATTACAACGTCCTTGAGCCTGCCGGCCTCCTCCAGGCCCTTGATCTCGGACCCTTTTGCGTAGGCGCCGGGATAGCCTTCGGTGGCCATGACCACGGTCAGCGCGGCGTCATCGCGCCAATCGAGGGTGATCTTGTCGAGCCGGCCCTCGGCGCAGGCGAGCAGCATCTCAAGCGCGTCGGACTTGAGCCGCATCATCATCGGCTGGCATTCCGGATCGCCGAACCGGACGTTGTATTCGATCAGTTCCGGCCCCTTTTCGGTAATCATCAGCCCGGCGTAGAGGACACCCTTGTAGGGGCGGCCGTCGGCGGAAGCGCCCCGGATGGTGGGGTTGATGATTTCGTCCATGATCCGCCTTTCCATGTCGGCGGTGATCACCGGCGCCGGGGTATAGGCCCCCATGCCGCCGGTGTTGGGGCCTTCGTCGCCGTCGAACACCGCCTTGTGGTCCTGGGCGGCGACCAGCGGCAGCGCGGTCTGGCCGTCGACCAGGGCGAAGAAGCTGGCCTCCTCGCCGACCAGCATTTCCTCGATCACCACCTCGGCGCCGGCCTCGCCGAAGGCGGCTTCGGTCATCATGTGGTCGATGGCGGCATAGGCCTCGTTTTCGTTGCGGCACAGGATCACCCCCTTGCCGGCGGCCAGGCCGTCGGCCTTGACGACGATGGGGGCGCCGTGGACGCGGATGTATTCCTTGGCCGCGTCGGGCTCGTCGAAGCGGGCGTAATCGGCGGTCGGGATCGAATACTTGGCGCACAGGTCCTTGGTCAGGCCCTTGGAGCCTTCCAGCTCGGCGGCCCGCGCGGTGGGGCCGAAGGCCTTGATGCCGGCGTCCTCCAGCCGGTCCACCAGGCCGGCCACCAGGGGGCCTTCGGGTCCGACGACGACGAAATCGACGCCGTTGTCGCGGACGAAATCCATGATCGCGTCGAGGTCGTCGACGGGTATGGGAACGGTGATGGCGACCTGATCGATACCGGCGTTGCCCGGCGCGCAGTAAAGCTCGTCGCAGTTGTCGGATTTGGCGATCGCCCAGCACAGGGAATGCTCGCGGCCGCCCGATCCGATCACCAGAACCTTCATGGAATTCGCTTCCTTCTGTAATCCTTGAGTATCATACATACTGCAATCATGAGCGATCATCCAACTAGCATTGTCGAAGATTTAAGCTCCGGCCTTGACGCCGATCAAAGCCCGCCGATCTTGACCGTGGGGGAGATTTCGGCGCTGCTGAAACGCACCGTCGAGGAGACTTATCCCCGGGTTCGGGTCCGGGGCGAGATTTCCCGGTGCACGCGGGCGGCCTCGGGGCACATCTATCTGACCCTCAAGGACGAGGACGCGGTGCTCGACGGGGTGTGCTGGCGCGGCACGGCGGCGCGCCTGAGCCTCGAGCCCGAAATCGGCATGGAGGTGGTGGCGACGGGAAGGCTCTCCACCTACAGCCAGCGCTCCAGCTATCAGCTTGTCGTCGACGCCCTGGAACTGGCCGGTGAAGGGGCGTTGCTGAAGCTCCTGGAGGAGCGGCGAAAGAAGCTGGCGGCGGATGGCCTGTTCGATCCCGAGGCCAAGAAGCCGCTGCCGTTCCTGCCCGACGTCATCGGCGTCGTCACCTCGGAAACCGGCGCCGTGATCCGCGACATCCTGCACCGGCTCGACGACCGCTTTCCCCGCCGGGTGCTGTTATGGCCGGTGACGGTACAGGGCGACAAGGCGGCGGCCGAGATCGCCGCCGCCATCGAAGGCTTCAACCGGATTTCCCCCAGGGACAGGGTTCCCCGGCCGGACGTGCTGATCGTCGCCCGGGGCGGCGGCAGCCTCGAGGACCTGATGGCCTTCAACGAGGAAATCGTCGTCCGCGCCGCGGCGGCAAGCGCCATCCCGCTGATTTCGGCGATCGGGCACGAAACCGACACCACGCTGATCGATTTCGCCGCCGATGAACGCGCACCGACGCCGAGCGCGGCGGCCGAGATGGCGGTGCCGGTCCGGGCCGATCTTTTGGCCCTGGTGGAAGACCTGGGCGCGCGGCTGGTCGGCGCCGCGGGACGGCTGTTGCGGGACGGCCGCACCCGCCTCGATGGCCTGGCCCGGGGCCTGCCCGATTTAAGCCGACTGACGGAAGAACTGGTGCAGCGGCTCGACGACTGGACCGACAGGCTGAACAACGCCTTCGGCTTCGGCATCGAAAGCCGGCGCGCGGACCTGGCCCGGCTGGCGGCCGAAATTCCGAAACCGCAGCAGCAAGTCAACCACGCCAAGGGCCTGTTGAAGCGCGAGGCCCGGGCGCTGAAGGCGGCCGCCAAGGCGGTCCTCACCGAACACCGCCAGGCCCTGAAAAAGGCCGCCGCCCTGTTGGAGAGCTTTTCTTATCAGCGGGTCCTGGAACGGGGATTCGTGCTGGTTTCCGACGCCGCCGACCGGCCGCTGGATTCCGTCGCCAAGCTCAGCCCCGGCATGGGCGTCCGGCTCGGCTTCCATGACGGCGTCGCCAAGGCGACGGTGGAGGAGGCCGGCGGCAAAGGGGCCAAAAGAAAAAAACCGGCCCGGAAATCCGGCAAGCCGAAAGCCAAAACCGGCGACGCCCGCCAGGGGAAATTGTTTTGACGAGGTGGTGCCCCGGGGGACACAGGGGGAGGCGCTGGGGGGCCCAGGGCGTGTTCATGGGCGTGTTCCTGGCCTGCTGGCTGCCGGGCATCGCCGCCGCCGGCAGCCTTTCCCTCGACGGGCCCTTGGTCCAGGGCGGGCTGGTGATCGGCACCACCGAGCCGGGGGCCAAGGTTTTCATCGACGGCCGGTCCGTCCGGGTGTCTGCCGGGGGCATGTTCCTGATCGGGTT
>JADFMB010000006.1 GCA_022564115.1 Pseudomonadota bacterium | reverse complement strand
GGGCGGATCGGGGCCAGCGGGGCATCCATTGCGACCAATGGCGCGTCGAGCGTAAATCAAGACGTGACGGTCGAGATCACCACCCTGGAAAACTCGCGCACCGCGCCCGGGGATGCGACGAACTACCAGTGCGAAATGCAGATCTCGACCGGCGTGGACCGGGTGGTTCCCGCCGCGGACGCCCCGGATCACGCGCGGCCGGCGGACGGCAGCCAACTCGTCGTCCGCCTGAACGGCCCGCTCAACCAGTAGCGGGGAGGGGAAGCAAGATGAAGCCGTCAGCTAAACGCAAAGAGCTGAAAGCTGATGGCTCTTCGCCACCGAATTCGAACGAAAGGATCGAGACCATGAAACGCATCGCAACGGTTTTGGCGACGGCCACCGGGATTTGGGCGCTCCTCGCACTCCCCGCCCCGGCCCTCGCCCAGGAGGCGCAGTTCACCCTCAACGCCACTGTGGACCTGAAAAGTCTGCACGAGGACGTCACCGCCTTTGTGGTCAGTTGTTTCGTGTGCTCGGCGGCGCCGTGTGACGGTCAGATTAGTACGGATGTAATCGGAAGCACGGCGACGAATTTCGATACCAACGGCGCGTTCAACGTCAACCAACAAGTGCAGATTCTGGTCAATGCGCGAGAGGGCAACGACCCGCGCGATGTCGTAGTATATCGTTGTGCAGTATTCATACAAGACCAGGGTCCGGCAGGCCGCGGCCCGACTTTTGACTCGGCCTTTCCTTTTGCTGTCGCCAAGGAAGGCAGCCAACTAGTCAACGTGCTTACCGGCGACATCGTCCAGTAGTCGGCCCGGCCATGTCTTTGGGCGCGGATAGGAATTCTATGGTCAAGGAGGCAGGGGGTTCATGAACAAGATCCGTTCGGCGTTTGCGATTGTTATTCTCACCATCGCGACAACCGCCTGCGAATTGGGGTCAACCTACAATCAACAGCCGGGCTATGTTAAGCCACCCATCGAATTTGAAAGCGTGGGACCGGTCATCCAATCACCCTATTCCAAATATAATTTGGCGCTCATGTTCACCTCGAACTTCGCGGCGGCACATGATTGGAGCGGCGGCGTGATCGTGAAAGCAATCCAGGATTTTTTTGGCAGTCGCTTCGCTACGGTTAAGACCGCCACAAGCAGACAGGAAGCGAAAAAACTGGGAGCCGATCTAATCGCCATCATTGACGGGCGCACGAATTATTCATTGACCATGCTGATTGACAGGGCATCCGGCATGATTTCGGTGACTTTCATGGACGTGGAGGGCAACATCCTCAAAAAATATGAGAACAGGGGCGGGAATTCGGGGCTTATCGCCGATACCGAGCAAGCCTTGGCCGACGCATTCAATTCGTTTACCCAATGGTTCAACGCTGATCGCAGTCTGATCGCTAAACTCGGCGGGTCACCCGTTGCCGCCAGCACCGGCGGATCCGATGTTCAAGGTTCAGCACTAGCATCCACCACGGTGGCGAGAACGGGCGCCCAATTAGAATCCGAGCGCCTTCTCAAGGAAGAAGAAAAACGGAAGGCGGAAGGGGAGGAACGCAGCAGGGCAAAGGAAGCAAAGGCGCGTATAGCCGAAATCGCGCGCCTGAGACAGGCTCTTGCGGAGCGGACCCCGGCCGGTCAGGCGGGCGGAGATATTTCTCGCTTGGCCTTGGGCGGCATCGATTTCGGCAACTACCACGCGCTGGTCATCGGCATCAACAAGTACAAGTACCTGCCCAAGCTGAAAACGGCAGCCAAAGACGCGAGGGCAGTGGCCAAGTTGCTGAAAGACGATTACGGCTTCACGGTGAAGCAGCTAATCAATCCATCCCGTAGCGATATTCTCGATGCGCTCGACAAATACCGGGAGGCCCTTGGGCCAAATGACAACCTTTTGATTTATTACGCCGGTCACGGGGTGCTGGACGAAGAAGTGGATCGGGGCTACTGGCAACCCGTCGAGGCGGAGCAGCACCGGCGGAGCGGTTGGATTTCCAACGCGACTATTACTGACACTCTGAAAGGGTTAAGTGCGAAGCACGTGATGGTGGTTGCGGACAGTTGCTTTTCCGGCTCACTTGTCCGTGGCTCCCGCACGAAGTCGCCGAAGCGGGGTGATGATTATTGGCAGCGGATGGCGAAGAAATGGGCGCGAGTGGTCCTCACGTCCGGCGGATTGGAGCCTGTTGTCGATATGGGCGGCAGTGGCCACTCGCCCTTTGCCAAAGCGTTCATGGATGTCCTTCGCGATAATGCGTCGGTCATAGACGGGACCACGATGTTCAACAAGATGCGCCGCCCGGTAATGCTTGCCGCCAAGCAGACGCCGGAATATGGCGATGTTCGCCAGGCCGGTCACGACGGCGGCGACTTCATATTCGTGCGGAAGAAATGAGGGTTTGGAAACCACTTCTTTTCTGCACATACCTGCTAAATCACAAAATTTGACGAATGTCCGCTTTGGGTCATAAGCGGACCTTTTGCGACTACCCTCAGAATGTCCGCTTTCGGGGTATAGCGGACATCATCTCCGACCTGAGAGGCTTAGAACGTGACAAGCCACTTTAGCATGGGTCCACCGTTCGCACTGCTGGCTAAAATAGGTATTGAGGTGATCGAGGATTTGATCCGGCGGCACCCGGCACCCTTCGCAAGAACGGCTTTGGTGAAAAACTGGAAGCCATCCCCGACCCCGTGACGCGGGAAAGAGCCGGGGCCGTTTTTCTTCGCCCAAGCCGCCATCTGGACCCCGCAGAAACCTTAGACTTTTTTCAAAACGCCAAAATGGGGGCTACCTTGAGCACTTGGGATTGCTAATGCGCACCACGGGCGCTCTGAGGGGCTTGTAGAGGGCCTCTTAAAGGCTGTTCGATTATTTCAATTCATCGCTTGAAGGTAGACGAAAATACATTTTGCCGCGTTCCGTTTCATGAACATGAAACCTTTTGCCATCTTTATAAATCAGGCTTTGCCCCAAAGGTTTCTGACCATTCTTCTTTAGGTGCACATACTCAAGCAGTACGGCTTCCGACTGGCTACGGGCGGATATGAAGAAAATGGCCGTATCAAAAGATTTCCCATCCCCGACCCATAAGACCGGAATGCCGGAGGGCTTTTCTTTCAATTCTGCTGCTATTAACTGCCCACTGACCAGCACCCCGACCAGCGCCGCTAGTATGATGGGTTTCATTTTTCCTTCCCTGTATTAGCTATGGGCGGTTAAGTGTCAGACTGATCGCGAAGTACGATTTCGCGTGTTCGTGTTCCAGGAAGAATACGGAAAACACCGGCGACGATAACGGCGGCACCAGGCGTTAACACTATGAAGCCAAGTATTTCGTCTGGTAAAGGTTCTTGCGCCCCGGTCCCCCAAAAATAAGGCTCAAAAGCAGGAACGAAACTCATCAAGAACACAACAACTATACAAAGAACCACATAGATCGTGATTATGCCTGTTTGGATCAGAACGTTTTTCCAAATGACCTCAGTTTTTGATAGCGCATGAAATTTAAAAGTTCCCTGAATTCCTTTGTAGGCCCCGTAGATTGCTAAAGCCGCTAAAATGATATTCTTCCCCCCAAAGCTAAAGTCATGGGGTATTCCTAAGCGTGACATCAGCGTCAAGAAGCCAATAGGGATTGCGTAGATCATTAGAAGTGTCGCTGCGGTCCTGCTTTGGCGTAAATGAATCAGCCAAGCCAAAAACACCATAAAGACCGGATCAGCAAGATTAGTTGCGGGTGTATTCCATAACACAGCCAGAAAGCCAATGATGACCCCTTGAATTGCGGCTAATGCATAGAATGTCTGATACGCGATCTTCATCGCGTCATGAGCATCATCGAGGCTTTCGACCTTAAAGAACCACCTAAAGAACCACCTTTGCTTTTTTTTGCCTTCTTTCTTTTGCCCGAACATTACCCCCTCCCTCGCACATCCCCCCAATGGTACTACCAAAACGAGGCCCGATTAAAGTGCCACCCTACAACCCACAGTAACGAATTTGCGCCTACATAAATCGGGATAGGGGCGGTAAGCTGGTGGCTAGACGTTGACGGAATCAAGAACATCACCGGCGGGGGACATGGCTAAATTCAAGACTTCGATAGACGAGTTTGAAGCGTGGTGCGTGGAACCTGTGGTTCCTGCCGATATTAAAGGATTTGGTTCGGCCAGCATTTTTAAACCATATAAGGCTGCTGGTGACCCTGAGGGTAAGACAAAAACAATTGAGGAAATTCTCCAATTGGGAAATAGCCCCCAACCAGTAAACATGAATCTTCGCCCATTCGGAGGAACCAGTTCGCTTGACCTTTCATTTTCCCAATCCCCAAAAACCAACAAAATAAGCAAGAGCGCAATTCCAAATTATTGGGAACTCAACGTTTCTGAATTTTCTCCGTTTAGTTTATCCGGTGCCGGAATTCGGTCCCTAATACTTGAAACAGCAAATCGCGATACGACAATCAGCGATTGTTTTATCGGAACCCTCAATGTAGTTGGCATCCACAACAACCTGATCCTAAACGATTGCCTTGTTGGAACCTTGATGTTGGGGCATGGCGTCCTTGGGGATTTCACAGTCACCGGCGGCACCATTCGTTCAGTCATTTGCCCGGCCCCGGACAGTGAAAATCCATTCACGGGTTCGGTAACGTTCACGGAGGTTAAATGGCCAACAAGACACAGCGCGTCGAAACTGTTTAAGGGGCCGCAACAATACCGAAACCTTCGGGCGCATATGCGAAAGCTGGAAAACGTTCCAGAGGCATCTCGTATGAGGGCCTTGGAACTGGCATCTGAACAGGAAACCGACACCGGCACCAATTTCGTGGTCAGTTGGCTTTACGGGGCGATTTCGGATTACGGGCGGGCGGCGGCGCGGCCATTCCTGTTGGCCGTTGGCTTATATCTGTTGATGTCTGTGACATCGTTTTGGGGTGAAGCCGTTGTATTGGGCCTGAAAGAAAACTCGGGGGTTTATGTCGGTTGGCGTTCCGGGTTGGTTGGACCGGAGTTGAGCGCAGAGAAGGCGCGGGCTTTCTTTTTGCCATTGCAGTCCATGATTAACCCCGGCGGAATTTTCAGCGCCCGAACGTTAGTTACCGCCGCAAATGGCTGGTGGCAGACGGCCACGGTTATTCAGGGGCTTGTCTGTGACCTATTCTTGGCAATGTCGATCTTCGCAATCCGAAAACGATTTAAGGTTCAATGACGGGCAGGTTACTAGGCGTCGGTGTTGCCGCCTTCCTTATCCTTTTGCCGACGTTGATATGGGCGGACATCACCGGCAATGCTGATCCGGTAGATCAAGATGTCGTCTACATCGGGGAAACACATCGACAAACATTTCTTCTGCGTTGGGGGGACTTTAATCACTCTGCAACGACTGGGATGCGAGGCCATGCTGGTGGAGTGACCTACCATGCCCGCTTCAACGGAGTTCAAGATGAACTCCACGTCGCAGCGTTCCCTTTTAATGGTATGGAGGAGCCAGCTTTAACCGCATTCATCATGTACGTAGAATGTAGGGCAATATGGGATTATGTGCGTCGTTGGAATGTCCTACCGGATTGCAATAGGGAATGAGCACTTGATCTCTACCCTCGACATTTGCCACGCCGCCAACGAACTCATTAAGCAACACGGCAACCAATGAAGATAAGAAAAATTCCGTGAGCCTATTAAGCAAAATCTTTGGCTATCGTTGGAGCCTTTACATCTGCAAAGACGGTCAAGCCATGTATGCAATGCATGAAAATTCCGTCATTCGGATTGTCGGGTATGTAATAGGGTATTTCGCCAATGGAAAAACCCCAATCACTCCTTGGACTCTCCATCTAAATTTCAACAAGACCCACAAGACAATCACACTAATCCCGGAGCATTTCACCGAAGACGGAAAAAGCATTGCCCCTAGGTTGATTTCTGATATTGAAGCCATTGATTCTGGCTACCGAGTAAAAGGGGCAGAACCCATTTTTTTTGAAGTCAGCACAAAGAAGAAGCTAATCATTACGGAAAGAACGGATTATTCCAACATGCAGACCTTAATCGATAACGCGGGAAAACCTAAGGAACCTACGTTCTACCGGATTATGGATTCTGTTTTTGGGAAATGATGGGCTTAATTGAACCCGGGCCGGGGTGTGGTTTCGCGGGGGTGGGGGGTCGAAATAACACCCCCCTACGGTGATTGTATTATTATACTATTCTGGCGTGAAGACCGAAGAAGCTGTGCCCCGGAAGTGGAACCGAGAGGCAAAAAAGTTGTTATCTGAGCCACAATGGTACTTCGATACCTACGTTGATCCGTCCTATCAGGATTATATGGGCGATCAACTAGCACAGCATAAAGCAGCCAACGCAATGGTTGCCGTTTTCCACTTTTGGGAGCGGTTGTACGAGTATTATGCGGAAAATGAATCTCCGCATTTATCGGGGATTGGTAACAAAGAAAAGTTTAGGGATTTTCTTATTGAGGAATGTCCGGACCTTGGGGTGCTGAGGATCAGTGCTAACGCTATCAAGCACCAAGTGGTCAATGTTCCGAACGGCTCACAATTTACGGCGGTTCCGCAAGCAACTGTGACCGGTGTCACATCAAATGACCGACTAACGGCATCGTCGTCCTCGGTAACACTCGCCACGGATTCCTCGGTAACACACCGTACGGAAGAAAGATTAATAATTGAAGGGACCGGTCGAACAGTTGTCGATGTTCTTACATCGGTGATGAATTTTTGGATCAAATGGCTATCAGAGGAGCGGCCTGAGGGATTAGAGGTGCATTGAAGCGACAATATCGCCGCCGTGTTCCTGTTTAAGAGCATTGCGCCTCCTCACCATCCTATGCTGATTTAGCACTTCCTTGCGTCGTGCACGACACCTGAACCGCCTTCAAATCGGCAATCGAGAGCAACCCGACACTGACTGCTCTCTGCACCCACTTCCGGGCAGCGGCGTGGTAGCGGTTTCTGCATTGGGCCGAACAGAATTTCTTTGTATGCCCGCCGACTGCCTTGGGGAGGAAAGGCGTCTCGCACCATTGGCAAAGTGCAAGCTTCGTTGCTGACTGAATTGTCTCCATTCTATTCATGTTTGTGTCTGTAGCTTTCTCTTCAAAGTGGGCCTTTGGGGTCAACAGGTCACCGCCCTAAAGGGCGCGTGTGACCCTGGCCCTTGACCCAATAGGAAGGCTAAGGCTCATGCTGCCATTTGGCCCTGGCCTTGACCCTGGCCCTCCGCGCTGTCGGCGGCCCGATAACGCTTTTTTTCCTTGTCAGGTTTCATCAGTTCAGCTTTCAGCAATCGCTTCAACGAGTTCTTGAAGGTGGACTTCTTCAACCCGCTGGCGGTCATCCAGTCGGTATATGTTGTGCCCTCGGTGCCGAATGTGCGGAGCGCGTCGAGCGCCTTGGCATCGCTTACGTTGCCCACGGGTCCCGAGAAGCCAAGCTGCATCTTCCGGGCCGCGATCACGCACGAGTTCTTGCCATCGTCTAGTGCCACGACTTGGAGGCGTAGGTTGATCTTGTCAAACGGCTCCCAGTCTTTCTGCTTCTCACATTTCAGGGTCAGGGACCTTCCCCCGTTCGAGGCGGTTAGCACCATCACCGTGTCAGTCGCCCCCGGGAGCGCCGTGCTGCCCCGGTCGCCGCGACTAGGGTTCTTGCCACAATGGTGGACCACCAGCACGGTGGTTTGTGGGAAGGCGGTCTTGATCCGATCGGTTCCCGCCACGAAGGCATTCATATCCCTAGCAGAGTTCTCGTCACCGTCGCCGAAGCAGCGAGCCAGGGTGTCGATGACAACGAGGGCGGGATCGAGCTCAGTTTGTCGGACTGCGGCAATTAGGGCTTTTACGTCATTAGGGTCCAGCATGTTGACGGGTTGCTTCAAGAACCTCACCTGGTCCAGGTTCGCGCCGGAGTGCTCAGCCCGCCACGCGGCGAAGCGGCTCTTGAGCCCGCTGCCGCCTTCGGCGCTGACGTAAACCGCGTCGGCCTGGTTCAAGGAATGCCCTAGCCAGACAATGCCCGCTGCGATCGACAACACCCAGTCGAGTGCTAGAAATGACTTGCCTGCGCCCGGCTTTCCGTAAAGCTCGGCCAGCGCGGCCTCCGGCAACAAGCCCTCAATGAGCCAGACCGGATCGGGCAGGGCTTCAAGTTCCTCGACGGTATAGAGCTTGAACCGGGGGCGAGGTTCGGCCTGCTTGGCGGGCACGGCCGTCATGGCACGGCCTCGCCTTGCGGGACCGGTTCTGTGGCAACGAGGACGTAGCGGGCGATCCACACTTCGCCGACCTGCTCCCGCACCGTGTCGATCCGATAGCCCATCTGCCGTAATTCACAGATGCGTTGCGACAAGCTAAGGGACAGGTGCCCGGGTGCGTCGAGCCGAGTTGCGCCGTGCGCCGCTCGCACTTTCAAAAGGTCCAGGACCTCGTGCTGGCGTCTCGCCAGGGCTTCCTCCGGGGGCCGGTAGTTGCTGCCGGGGCTGTAGCGGGACTTCGGACCCGGTTCGCCGGTGGGCTTGCTGGCGAGCTTTTCGCGACTATATTGAGGGGTGTGCGCCCGCCCATTTCGCGCACCACAGCGTTTCTGAGCCCCGCTGGCTGGTCCCGGCGGGGTTAGCTTTATCGGGGTCATGGCTGGACGGCCTCCGGTCCAGGATCGCTTGTGGAAACGCGACGGCCAGCCTCGATAAAGCTGGTGAGGTCGGCCAAGTCGTAGCGCACCGCCGATCCGATCTTATGGAAGGGTAAGTCGGGCTTGCCAGCCCAGCGCCAGCGACGAAGGGTCTTGACGCTGAGGCCGAGGATCGAAGCGGCTCCGGTCTCGTTGACTAGGGCCGGTGGGGAAGCGTGTTCGGACATTTTTCATTCTCCATAACAATTGGACTCAGTGCGACAACACACTGCGTTACGGGGAATAAGTAGGTTTGCGGCCTTATCTCCGCAAAGGACAGAATTCGGGCTTTGACGCTAGGTTTTGTCCATACCCATTCGGGTGCGCCAATCCTTCAACGCACGTTGGGTTGCTTTGCCGAGGGCCAGATTGCCCTTGATGAGTTGGGGTGCGAAGACTTTTAAGACCGCTTCCACAAAGTCCAGAAAGGGGCTCCGATATTGATTTCCTCGCGGATCAAAAGTCACCGTGGGAGGCTTCCCGGTTGCTTCCAGGTAATCCAGCGCGAGAACGTGAACCAGCCCGTACAGCGCGTCATGCCGCCTGCCTCCCTTGTCGGGAGGTAAAGAGGCCAACGCGCCTTCCATGGTCTTTATCGTTCCTTCCAGGCTCGAAACGAGGGTCCCGGTATCGTGGAGACTTAAGAGGCGGTACACGACAACCGCACGCGCCCATTCCTGAGGGTCGTCTTGTTCTTCCTCATCGTTCTCGAAAACGAGGTAAGTGCGAAGGCTCTCGGCGTCTTTCAATATCTTCTTAATGGACTTCCGGAGATGGCTGGGGCGCACCCGATCCAATTGGGGCTCCGGCCACTTGACGTACAACAGCACGTGGTTGGCCAATTTATTCCGAAACCAAGGGTCAGGTTTTTTCAGACCGAGAGCGGTTTCGATTTTGCGCCAATCTTCCTCGGGAAGGTCAAGGTGAGGATCGGGCGGTTCTAACTGATCGAGTGTCGGCATGGACCAAACTCCAACCCCTAGCATACAGACTAGGCGCCGCCTTCGATAAACGAACGCACCGGACTTGCGCCAAGAACCTTCGGCGGGGTCTAGCGTGTAGGATGCGCAGAAACCACGTCCGCCTCGCGGTCCTCCGCCGCGCCCTCCACAACCTCGGTAAAGCCGTTGATCGCTTCGCGCAGGGGGGCGTAGCGGGCCGCGTGGTCTGAGGCTGGCTCCACGCTATCAGCGCCTTTGTGGCAGTTCCACTACCTCTCCGTTGCCTCCCGTCTTCATCGCGGCGGCAATCCTTGCACCAATCATTTCATTTGCGGCCTTGACGGGGTCAGGCGCAAGGTGGCTATACCGCTCCGTCGTACTGGCCTGAGCGTGTCCCAACAGCGTTCCCACCATTTGAAGGGGGACACCACCAACCGCGCCGATACTGGCGAAACTATGCCTCAAGTCATGAATTCGCAGTCCCTCAAGTCCAGCCTTTTTCCTTATCCGTCGCCACGGCCCCTTAACATCAACAAGGTGTTCGCCGGGGTTTCGGCCTGGAATAACCCAGGAGCTTCCTTCCTTGCGCTCGATACCTTGTAACACTTGAAGGGCGGGGGCGTTCAAGTGAACCACCTTGGGGCCGGTCTTACTGTCCGTTAGGCGAAGACATTGGCGCTCCCAGTCCACTTCATCCCACCGGAGCCCGAGGATTTCCCCGCGCCGGCAGCCGGTAAAAATCAACAGCTTGAAGGCGGCGATGGCTTGTGGCAATTCCACATTTTGGTGTTCGGCCTCGGCAAGTGTCTCGCCAAGGCGGTTGAATTCTTCCAGGGTCAGAAACCGTTCGCGCTTGCTCTCGGGGTACTTCTTGACGTGCTTGCAGGGGTTCGAGTTGGGCGGGCGAACGCCCCACACTTCCGCCAACTCCATCATCTTCGATAAGACCGCCCGCGCACGGTTGGACGCGCCGGGGGTGTCCTTAAGCCCGTTGGTCATTTTCATCACATCCTGGCGCGACACGTCCGCCGCCTTTTTGTTCTTACCGAGGGCAGGAAGGATGTGGCAACGAATGTTGCGCTCGTCCTGTTCAACTCCGCTGGGCTTCTTTCGCGGCTTGGCGTATTCGTCCATGTACCGTTCGGCCAGTTCCGCCATTGTCGGGGCATTGCGGGCCTCTTGCTTGTCCCTGGCTGGGTCAACGCCGTCAGCGACAGCGTTTAGCAACCTATTAGCTTTTGTCCGGGCCTCTTCGGGAGAGATGACGCCAAATCGCCCCAAGGTCATGCGCTTTGAGACGTTGTGGAGGTTCCGATACTGGATGATGAAGCTTTTTACGCCGGACGACTTCACGCGAAGGCCGAAGCCCGAAAGTTTTTCATCCCAAATGTAGATATCACGGTCTCCTGGCTTGGCCGCTTGGACGGTTCGGACTGTCAATTTCGCCATGATGAACGCTCCCATACTGAGCCAGTTGGATTTCGGTGCCGCTTTGGCCGGGTAAGCACCGGGTAAGCAACTGTCATCATAATGCGTCGTTATGTAGCGTTCAACAGATTAATGATATCATCATACAATCACTTGATTTTTCAGGATATAGCGCAAGGCGTCTAAACGGGGAATAACGTAGCTCCCAACACTGGGGGTGTAGGGGTCGCGGGTTCGAATCCCGCCGCTCCGACCATTTTTCTTCTTTTACCGCCGCCCCGGGGACACGGCCGGCGGTTTTCGGACAAACGTCAAAATTCGGGCGATTTCACCAAAAAAAGGCCGGGGGAGACCCGGCCTTTGAGTTTGTGCTCTTGAGGGAAGGGAGGATTCGTTTTCACGAAATCCATCCTACAATCCCATTGTGCACAAACGGGTCCGTTTACGATGTGACGGCGGTCACAGAAAGCATTTTTTATAAGCAGTTTTTGACCCCGGCCGCAACCTGCAACCCCGGTTTAATATTATTTAATATCAAATCGTTATAGGATTTTATTAAAGCAAGACGCCGCCCAAGCGCCGGTCTGGCAAGGAATCTTTGCGTCAGGAAACCGCTTCCTTCGCCGCCGTCACGTCGTCGGCGATCTGAAACACCGTATCCAGGCGGGCCAGCTTAAGGACCCTCATCACCGGGTCGCTGGGCGCGGCGAGGACGAAATCCTTACCCTTCTTGCGCGCCTCCTGGAACCCTTCGAGAAGGCTGGCGATGCCGGAACTATCGATCATGGCGACGCCGCTCAAATCGACGATGACGGCGCGGGCCTTGCCGAGGACGTCCAAAAGGTTTTGCCGCATGCGGCCGGAATGCTCGAGGTCGATGTCGCCTTTCAGGGTAACGACGGCGATTTCGCCTTCTTCAACGATTGAAAGTTCCATGACTTCGGGAAATCCGGGAATTAATGATAGACGGTGCCATTATGACTAAAACCGGCGCGATTTGTAGTGGCAATCCCGGTTCGGGCCAGGGGGGGCCAGGGAGGCCGGGGCTGCGCGGCGGAAGTTCCGGTTAGGTCCGGGCTAGGTCCGGGAAAGAACCCGGCGGCCGGAATCGGTCAGCTTGCAGATTAGCCAGTCCGGCTTGATGGGGTTGTCGAACCAGGGTTTCGCCCAGCCTTTTTCGATGCAGCTTTGGACGGTGCGTTCGCTGAAGCGCTGGCCGTCGCCGTCGAAAAGCGGCAGCTTCCCGCCCGCCTGGTCAAGTCCATGGACCAGCCATTTCCATTGCCGTGGCGACGGGCCGCCCATGACCCTTTTGCGGGCAGACGGTTTTCCGGTTCCTTTGACGACTGTCAAATAGGCAGGCATTTTCCCCTCTGGGCCTTGATCCGGGACTATTTTCAGCGCCGGTGGTACGGTATTTTTTCAGGCCTTGGCCCAAAGACTTAGTGTCCTAAGGCGGCAAAAGCAAGTTTGGAGGGAATTTCCATGACCCAGTCACTAATTTACGTCACCGCGTCGTCCCGCGACGAAGCCATCAAAATCGGCCGCCAGGTGGTGGAAAACCGCCTTGCCGCATGCGCCAACGTTCTTGCCGGAACGGCCTCGATCTATTGGTGGGAAGGGGCCGTCACCGAGGACGCGGAAGTTTCGCTGATCCTGAAGACCCGTACCGACCTAGTCGACCGGTTGGTGGAAAAGGTGAAGGAAATCCACAGCTATGATTGCCCGTGCGTGGTGTCGCTGCCGATCACCGGCGGCAACCCGGCGTTCCTGGACTGGATCGACGCCGAAACCGCTGAAACGTCGGAATAACTTCAGCCTAGCCCAGAACCACCGTCGCCACGGCCTGCGCCGCGATGCCTTCGCCGCGCCCGGAAAAGCCGAGCTTGTCCGTGGTCGTCGCCTTGACGCTGACCCGGCCTTCGGCGAGGCCCAGGATTTCGGCGATCCGCGCCGCCATGGCCTGGCGATGGGGGCCGATTTTCGGCTGTTCGCAGACCAGGGTGACGTCGAGGTTGGTAATCCGCCCGCCGCGCTCCGCCAACAGCTCCCCGGCACGGCGCAGGAACAGGTCCGAGGACGCGTCCTTCCATTGCCGGTCCGAGGGTGGGAAATGGCTGCCGATATCGCCGGCGCCGATAGTGCCCAAAAGGGCGTCGGTCAACGCATGCAGCCCGACGTCGGCATCGGAATGGCCTTCCAGGCCCCGGTCATGGGGAACGGCGACGCCGCACAGCATGACGTGATCGCCGGGCCCGAACCGGTGCGCGTCGAGGCCCAAACCGGTGCGTATTTCGCCGCCGCCTCCGCTCAACAACCGTTCGGCCCGGGACAGGTCGTCAGGGGTGGTCACCTTGATGTTGTCTTCCGCCCCGTCGACGATGGCGACGGCCAGGCCGGCCCGTTCGGCGACGGCGGCGTCATCGGTCAACTCGTCGCCGCCGGCCTGACGGTGGGCGGCGAGGATGTCCCCGTAACGGAAACCCTGCGGTGTCTGCGCCCGCCACAGGTCCTGGCGGTCGACGGTGGCGGCGATGGTGCCGCCGTCGCCGCGCTTCAGGGTATCGGCGACGGGGAGGGCTGGAATGGCGCCGGGGCACCGGTCCAACGCCGCCAAGACCCGCGAAATGACGCCGCCGGCGACCAGGGGACGGGCGGCATCGTGGATCAGAACCCGCGACGGCGGCTCGCCGGCAAGGCTTTCCAGGCCCAGGGCGACGGACTGCTGGCGGGTGGCGCCGCCATGAACGGGCGGAAGCAGGTCCAGGCCCTGGACGGCCTGGTCGTAAAGGCCGCCATGCCCGGGGTGGATAACGGCCCGCACCGCCGTCACCTCGGGGTGTTCGAGAAACGCCAGCAGGGAACGGCGCATCACCGCCTCGCCCGAAAGCGGGTAATACTGCTTCGGCACCTCGCCGCCAAAGCGGCGGCCTTCGCCGGCACCGACCACCAATGCCACGGTTTCATTCATGCGAAATTTCCCGGGCCGCTTCTCTTGGCGGCCAAATCCGTTATGCTTCGGGGCCGAACTTAGATTGCGCCCAGGGCCTTGCCAAGGGTCTTGCATAGCCGGGCAAAGGGTATTGCAAAGCCGGGCCGGCGGCGCGATGGTGCGGGGAAAGCCCCGGGGGAAGCCCAGGTTCCGGGGAAAACCTTCGCGCCAACGAAGACCGTTCGAGGATTCATGCCGGAACAAACGATTTTCAGCCTTTCGGCCATTGTCGCCCTGGTACCGTCGTCGCTGCTGCCGCTACGCAAGGACCACAGCCGCGACATGATCTTTTGGCTGGTCCTGGCGGTGGCGGTGGCGGGGCCGGTCAACCGGGTCCTCGCCTCCATGGCCGGCACGTGGCGGACCGATCTGTCGACGACCCTGTGGGTGACGGTCGCCGCTACCATGTCGATTTTCGCCTTCATCACCATCCTGACGCGGGAAACATGGCGGTTGACGCCGCTGATTTCCGCTTACATGGCGGTGTTGGGGATCTTGGCCGCCGTCTGGAGCCAGGTGCCGCACGAGCCTTTGGCCGCCGCCTGGGGCGGGTGGATCGGCGTCCATATCGGCGTTTCGGTTACCACTTATGCCCTGGTCACCATCGCCGCCGTCGCCGCCCTGGCGGCGTTCCTGCAGGAACGGGCCCTGAAACGAAAACGGCCGACGGCCTTGACCCGGCTATTGCCTTCCGTCGCCGATTGCGAATGGCTGCTGGTGCGCCTCCTGGTGCTCGGCGAAATCGTCCTCGCCCTGGGCCTGGCGACGGGCATGGCGCTGCAACACGGAGAGACCGGAATGCTATTGGTCCTGGATCATAAAACGATTTTGACCATCACCACCTTCGTCGTTATCGGCGGCCTGCTGATCGCCCATTTCAAGACCGGGTTGCGCGGCCGCAAGGCGGCGCGGATCGTGCTCTTGGCCTATCTGCTGCTGACCCTGGGGTATCCGGGGGTCAAGTTCGTTACCGACGTAATCCTTGCCTAAGGCCCGAAACTGATCTACCGGTGGCCTGCCGGAGTGAAATAAAGCCCGGATGCCTGCAATTTAAGCAAAATCCCCACGTAAAATCATTGTAATTGCGGTAAAATCGCCTAATAAACAGGCAACAAAGCAAAGCCTCAGCCCCATGTCACCCAAAATTGGCTCCGTCAGCCTGGACAGTCCCGTGATCCTGGCTCCCATGTCGGGGGTAACCGACATGCCGTTCCGCCGCCTGGTCAAGGGTTGCGGAGTCGGCCTCGTGGTGTCCGAGATGATCGCCTCCAAGGCGATGATCCACGCCGCCAGGAAAACCCTGAAGATGGCCACCCATTGCGCCGACGAACACCCGATAGCGGTACAGTTGGCCGGCTGTGAGCCCGAGGTGGTAGCCGAGGCGGCGCGGCTGAACGAAGACCGCGGCGCGTCCCTGATCGACCTCAACCTCGGCTGTCCGGTGAAAAAGGTGACCAACGGCGACGCCGGATCGGCGCTGATGCGCGACGAAAAGCTGGCGGCCGGCATCTTCAAGGCCGCCGTGGCCGCCGTCGGCATTCCGGTGACGGTGAAAATGCGCACCGGTTGGGACGACCAAAGCCTGAACGCGCCGAAATTGGCCCGCATCGCCGAGGAATGCGGGATCAAGGCGGTGTCGGTGCATGGCCGCACCCGGTGCCAGTTCTACAAAGGCAGCGCCGATTGGGCGTTCATCAGCCGGGTCAAGGAAGCGGTCTCCATCCCGGTGTTCGCCAACGGCGATATCGTCAGCCTCGAGGATGCCCAAAAGGCGTTGGCCCAGTCCGGCGCCGACGGGGTTCTGATCGGGCGCGGCGCCTACGGCAAGCCGTGGTTTCCGAACCAGGTCCGGCATTACCTCGAAACCGGCGAGCGCCTGGCCGACCCGACCCTTTCCGAACAGCTCGCCATTATCCTCGAACACTACGACGCCATGTTGACCCATTACGGGGTCCGGGGCGGGCTGCGCATCGCCCGCAAGCACCTGGGCTGGTACTCCAAGAGCCTGCCGAAATCGGCCGAGTTCCGTTCCCAGGTCATGCGCGCCGACGACCCGGAAACGGTAAAGTCCCTGTTGCGGGGGTTTTACCAGCCGATCATCGAGCGGATGGCGGCCTGATGGCGAAACGCGTGGTCGCCCTCCGCCAAACGGCCGGCGGACCCGACATCGCCGCCGACAGCATCCTCAATGCCCTGGCCTCGGCGATCATCGTCGTTAACGGCGCCGGAGCCATTGTCCATGTCAATTCGGCGGCGGAGAATTTCCTGCAGGGCGGCGCCGAGCACCTGAAGGGGCGGGCGCTCTTGGAACTGCTTCCCGATGACAACCCGCTTTTTTCCCTGATCCAGCAGGTTCGCGAAAGGGGCTTCGCGATATCCGAATACGGAGTCACCCTGGAATCGCCCCGCATCGGCAGGCATTTCGTCAACCTCCACGCCTCGCCCCTGGCCGAAGACCCGAAATCGGTGGTGGTGACCCTGCAACAGCGGTCCATCGCCGACAAAATCGACCGCCAACTGACCCACCGCGGCGCCGCCCGGTCGGTGACGGCGATGGCGGCGATGCTGGCCCATGAGGTCAAGAACCCGCTTTCCGGAATCCGCGGCGCGGCGCAGCTTCTGGAACAGAATTCCACCGGCGACGACCGCGCCTTGACAAAACTTATCCGCGACGAGGCGGACCGGATTTGCAACATGGTGGACCGCATGGAGGTGTTTTCCGAAAGCGGCCCCCTCGAACGCCAGGCGGTCAACATCCATCAGGTGCTGGACCGGGTCCAGCAACTGGCGAAAAACGGTTTCGGCAAGCATTTACGCTATGTCACCAATTTCGACCCGTCGCTGCCGCCGGTTCTCGGCAACCGGGACCAACTGGTTCAGGCATTCCTCAACCTGATCAAGAACGCCGCCGAGGCGGCGCCCGCCAAGGGCGGCGAAATCACCCTTGAAACCGCCTATCAACAAGGCGTGCGGTTCGCCGTCCCGGGCGCCGGCTCACGCATTCATCTGCCGCTCAGGGTCAGCGTCAAGGACAACGGTGAAGGCATCCCCGAAGACATCAAGGAATACCTGTTCGATCCCTTCGTCACATCGAAACCCCAGGGCTCGGGCCTGGGCCTGGCGCTGGTGGCCAAGATCATCGGCGACCACGGCGGCGTCATCGAATGCCAAAGCGAGCCCAGGAAGACCGAGTTCCGCGTCATGCTGCCGATGGCCGAAGGCGACGCCCTGGGCGACCCGGAGGAGACCCCCTGATGGCGGCGCCGACCGTCCTCGTCGCCGATGACGACGGCGCCATCCGCACCGTCGTCAGCCAGGCCCTGGGCCGCGCCGGATACGAGGTCCGGGCGACCGGCAACGCGGCGACCCTGTGGCGGTGGGTCAGCGACGGCGACGGCGACATTGTCATCACCGATGTCATCATGCCCGACGAAAACGGGCTCGATTTGATCCCCCGCATCCGCGGCATCCGTCCGGAACTCCGGATCATCGTCATGAGCGCCCAGAACACGCTTCTGACCGCCGTCAAGGCGACCGAACGGGGCGCTTTCGAATACCTGCCCAAGCCTTTCGACATCAATAAACTGGTGGAAGTCGTCCGCCGCGGTTTGGAAACCCCACGCTCGGCCGAAGAGAAAACCGACACCGAAGCCGAAGACGCCCTGCCGTTGATCGGCCGATCGCCGGCAATGCAGGAAATCTACCGCACCTTGGCGCGGCTGATGGGCACCGATCTGACGGTGATCATCAACGGCGAATCCGGCACCGGCAAGGAACTTGTCGCCCGGGCGCTGCACGATTACGGCAAACGCAAGGACGGGCCCTTCGTCGCCATCAACATGGCGGCGATCCCCAGGGAACTGATCGAAAGCGAGCTGTTCGGCCATGAAAAAGGCGCCTTTACCGGCGCCCATTCCCGCCAGTCCGGTCGATTCGAACAGGCCGAAGGGGGAACCCTGTTCCTGGACGAAATCGGCGACATGCCCCCGGAAGCCCAGACCCGCTTGCTCCGGGTGCTGCAGGAAGGGGAATACACCACCGTCGGCGGGCGCATGCCGATCAAGGCCGACGCCCGTATCGTCGCCGCCACCCACCACGACCTGAAACAATTGATCCGCCAGGGCCTGTTCCGCGAGGATCTGTATTTCCGCCTCAACGTAGTGCCGATCCGCCTGCCGCCGCTTCGCGAACGTACCGAGGATATTCCCGAGTTGGTGCGGTCCTTCCTGGCCAAGGCGGCGGCGGAGGGGCTGCCCTGGAAAATCATCGACAACGCGGCCATGGATCGCCTGAAGGTCTATTCATGGCCCGGCAACGTGCGCGAACTGGAAAACTTGATCCGGCGCCTGGCGGCGCTGTATTCGCAAGAGGTCATCACCGTCGAGGACATCAAGGCCGAACTGGCCGACGCCTCGCCGGAGAATGCCGAGGACGAGGAAAAAGGGTTGTCGCAAACGGTGGAAAACCGTCTTTCCATCTATTTCTCGGCCCATGCCGACGGGCTGCCGGCGGCCGGCCTTTATCAGCGCGTGCTCAAGGAGGTCGAGCGGCCGCTGATTACCCTGACCTTGCGGGCGACCAAGGGCAACCAGATCCGGGCCGCGGAGGTCCTGGGACTGAACCGCAACACGCTGCGGAAAAAGATTCGTGAATTGAACATTCCGATCGTCAGGGGGGCGAAATGACCGACACCCCCTCGACCATGGAAAAGATCCGCGCCTGGATGACCAGCGCCAGCGTGCACCGGAAAATGGCCTATGCCCTGGTCGTTTTAGCCGTGGTTTCGGGAACCGCCACCCTCGCCACCATGACAAGACGAATGTCGGCCATCACCGACGTGCAGACGATCCTCAACCTGCTTTACGTGGACGGCATTATCCTGCTGCTGTTGGGCCTGGTGGTCGCCCGGCGGCTGGTCACCCTGTGGCGGGAACGCCGCGGCCAGGCCGGCGCCGGCTTGCACGGCCGACTGGTTATGCTGTTTGGCTTGGTCGCGGTGGCGCCGGCCATCCTGGTCGCCGTGTTCTCGGCCCTGTTCATCAATTACGCGCTTGATGGGTGGTTCTCGGACAAGGTCAAGGACGCCATCAACAAATCCCAGGCGGTCACCCGGGCTTACCTGCAGGAGCACCGCAAGAACATTTCCGTTGACGCCTTCGCCATCGCCGGCGACTTGAATTTCAACGCCCCGCTTGTCGGCACCAATCCCCGGCGGTTCAACCAAATCCTATCGCATCACGCGGCGCTCAGGGCGCTGTCGGAAGTCCTGGTCATCGACCGCGGCGGACAGATCATGGCGCGCTCCGAACTCAGCCTGTCGCTCAAGGCCGAACGCATTCCGAAAGAGGTTTTCGATAACGCCAGCCGGGGCGAAATCGCCATCTTCCGCGGCCGCACCGAGGACCGCATCCGGGCCCTCGTCCGGCTGCAGAGTTTCGTCGATGCCTTTCTGCTGGTCGAACGCTTCGTCGATCCGAAGGTCATCGAACATATCAAGCTGATCGATGAGGCCGCCGGCCGTTACAAGGCCATGGAAGCGAAACGCGGTGGCATCCAGATCAGCTTCGTGATGATCTTCATCGTCGTCGCCTTGCTTTTGTTGTTGGCCGCCATCTGGGTAGGCTTGACCGTTTCGACCCAAATGGCGAGGCCGATCAGCTCCCTGATCCGGGCCGCCAAAAGGGTCAGCGAAGGTGATTTGAACGTCACCGTCGACGCCACCGACAGCAGCGATGAAATTTCCACTCTCGGGCGCACCTTCAACACCATGACCAGGCAGTTGAAAAGCACTCAGGAAGGCTTGATGGACGCTAACCGCGAACTCGACGAACGCCGCCGGTTCACGGAAACGGTGCTGGCGGGCGTTTCCGCCGGCGTCATCGGCCTCGACGCCCAGGGCAAAATCCATCTTACCAACCGTTCGGCGTCGGATTTGCTGGAGACGGACCTCGATCAATCCATCGGCCAATCCCTTGGCGAAGCGGTTCCGGAAATGGCGGAATTGCTGGAACAGGCGTTGGACCGGCCGGAACGCTCGCAACAGGCGGAAATCAAGGTCGGCCGGAAGGGCCGTTTCAGCACCTTGGTGGTTTCCATCGCCGCCGAAAAGCTGGCCGGGGATATCATCGGCTACGTGGTGACCTTCGACGACGTGACCGAGCTGTTCTCGGCCCAGCGCAAGGCCGCCTGGGCCGACGTCGCCAGGCGCATCGCCCACGAGATCAAGAACCCGCTGACGCCGATCCAGCTTTCGGCGGAACGGTTGAAGCGGAAATACCTGGGCGAGATCAAAAGCGACCCGGAAACCTTCGCCAATTGCACCGAGACCATCGTCCGCCAGGTCGAGGACCTTCACCGCATGGTAGACGAGTTTTCGTCGTTCGCCAGGATGCCGCAACTGTCGTTGAAGAACGAGAACCTGTCGGAAATCTGCCGCGGGGTCATGACCCTGGAAACCAACCGCCATCCGGACATCGGCTATGACGCCGACCTGCCCGGAGACAACATCCGGCTTTATTGCGACCACCGTCAGGTTTCCCGGGCCTTGACCAATCTTTTCAAGAACGCCGCCGAAGCCATTATCGGCCGCAAGGAGGACCAAGGGGATAAGGCGCCCAAGGGCCAAATTCATGTCACCCTCGGCACCGGTCCTGGGAAGAACAAGGATGGGAACTTTGAGGAGAACGTCGTTACCCTGACCATCGAAGACAACGGCCTCGGCCTGCCCAAGGAGCACCGCGAACAATTGACCGAGCCCTACGTGACCACGCGCACCAAGGGCACCGGGCTCGGCCTCGCCATCGTCAAGAAGATCATGGAAGACCATAACGGCCATTTGCTGCTAGAAGATCGTGACGGCGGCGGTGCCAGGGTGTCGTTGGTTTTCTACCCGATGGAACAGCCTGCCGGGACCGGCCCCAACGGCGAAGAAGAAGAGCTAGACCCGATGAAGGTGGCGACCAGCTTGATATCCCACGGATATTAGAGGCCGAGGAACCATGGCACACGACATCCTGATAGTTGACGACGAAGCCGATATCCGGGTGCTGACCTCGGGCATCCTTCAGGACGAGGGATACCAGACCCGCGAAGCGGCCGGCAGCGCCGACGCCTTGAGCGCCGTCGAGGCCCGGCGGCCGAGTCTGGTGCTGTTGGATATCTGGCTTCAGGGAAGCGAGATGGACGGCCTCGGCATCCTCAAGATCCTGAAACGGGACCATCCGGCGATCCCGGTTCTGATGATGAGCGGCCACGGCAACATCGAAACCGCTGTCACCGCCATCAAGGACGGCGCCTATGACTTCATCGAAAAACCGTTCAAGGCCGACCGCCTGATTGTTCTGGTCGAACGCGCCATCGAGACCGACCGCCTACGCCGCGAAAACGAGGAGCTGAGGCTTCGCGCCGGCACCGCCAATGAACTGATCGGCCAATCCCAGGCCATCCGCGAGGTCAAGGAATCCATCGACCGGGTGGCGCCCACCAACAGCCGGGTTCTGATTACCGGCCCGGCGGGATCGGGCAAGGAAGTCGTGGCCCGGATGCTGCACGCGCAATCGCGCCGCGCCAAAGGTCCATTCGTCGTCATCAATTGCGCCACCTTGCTGCCCGAGCGGGTTGAAATCGAGTTGTTCGGAGCCGAATACGCGGGCCCCGATGGCGAAACGCAACAAAAGGTGGGGACCTTCGAGGCCGCCCACAACGGCACCCTGTTCCTCGACGAGGTCGCCGACATGCCCCTGGAAACCCAGGGCAAGATCGTTCGCGTCCTGCAGGAACAGGTTTTCGAGCGCGTCGGCGGCACTACCCGGATCGAGGTCGATGTCCGCGTGGTCGCCGCCTCGACGGCCGACCTGACCGAGGAGATCGCCGCCGGGCGTTTCCGCGAAGATTTTTTCTACCGTCTGAACGTGGTGCCGATCGAGGTGCCGCCGCTGAAAAAGCACCCGGACGATATCCCGCTCCTGGCCCGGCACTTCATGGAACGCGCCGCCACCGCCACCGGTCGGCCGCGCCGGGAAGTCAATGCCGACGCCGTGGCCGTTTTGCAGGCTTATTCATGGCCCGGCAACGTCCGCGAGCTGCGCAACGTCATCGAGCGGCTGTTGATCATGGCCCCTGACGACCCTTCGAAACCCATCGGTATCGACATGTTGCCGCCTGAAATCAACGCCGACGCCCCGGTCAGCGGCAACATGGAAGGAAACATGGAGATCATGGGCCTGGGGCTGCGCGACGCACGGGAAATTTTCGAGCGCGAATACCTGATGGCCCAGGTGACCCGTTTCGGCGGCAACATATCGAAAACGGCCGAGTTCATCGGCATGGAACGCTCGGCCCTGCACCGCAAGCTCAAATCCTTGGGCGTGCGCAACGAAGACAGGCAATAACGGACGGTGCGTTGACGATGCCCGCTTTCCGGCTAAGTTCCTAGGCTAGGTCATGACCTGGGGCGGCCTCGCGATGACAGAAAAGGCAACGGCTTTATGAAGGTTATCGTCTGCGGCGCCGGACAGGTCGGTTTCAACATCGCCCGCCATCTGGCCCTTGAAAACAACGACGTTACGGTCGTCGACCAGGACCCGGAGCTGGTGCGCCGCGTCAGCGACACCTTGGACGCGCAGGGCGTGGTCGGCCATGCGTCGAACCCGGACGTCCTTGAGCGGGCCGGGATCGCCGACGCCGACATGATCATCGCCGTCACCTACGCCGACGAGGTCAACATGGTCGCCTGTCAGGTCGCGCATTCGCTGTTCGACGTGCCGACCAAGATCGCCCGGGTGCGCGAGCAAAGCTACCTGCATCCCATCTACGCCAACCTGTTTTCCCGCGATCACATGCCCATCGACGTCATTATTTCGCCGGAAATCGAAGTCGCCCGCGCCGTGACTCGCCGCCTTCAGGTGCCGGGCGCGTTCGAAATGATCCCGCTGGTCAACGGCAAGGTGAAGCTGATCGGCGTCCGTTGCGAGGAAACCTGCCCGCTGGTCAATACGCCGCTCAGGCAGCTGACGCAGCTTTTCCCCGATCTTAATATCGTCATCGTCGGCCTGATGCGGGATTCCAAGCCCATGGTGCCGACAGCCGACGACCATATGGTGCCCGGCGACGAGGTTTATTTCGTCGTTGATTCCGAACAGGTGTCCCGCGCCATGGCCGCCTTCGGCCATGAGGAACGCGAAGCCCGCCGGCTGTTGATCTTCGGCGGCGGCAATATCGGGCTTTTCCTGGCCCAGGCGATCGAAAAGGAACACGACTGGGTCAAGGCCAAGATCATCGAAGCCAGCAAGGAGCGCGCCGAACAGATTTCCGGGATGCTGGAAAACACCATGGTCATCAACGGCGACGTCCTCGACCCTGAAATCCTCGAAGAAGCCAACATCAGCCAGACGGAAACCGTGGTCGCGGTAACCAACAACGACGAAACCAATATCCTCGCCTCGCTGCTGGCCAAGCGCTACGGCTGTAAACGGGCGATAACGCTGATCAACACCGGGACTTACGAGCCGTTGATCAATTCGCTCGGCATCGACGTGGTGGTCAGCCCCCGCAACATCACCGTATCGACGATCCTGCAATACGTGCGGCGCGGCCGCATCCATTCCGTCCATACGCTGCGCGAAGGTTTCGGCGAACTAATCGAAGCCGAGGCGCTGGAAACCTCCGAATTGGTCGGCAAGCCCCTGAAAGAGGTGAAGCTTCCGCCGGGGGTGCTGCTGGGCGCCATCGTGCGGGACGGCGAAATGATCTGCCCGCGCGGCTCGACGGTGGTGCAGGCCAAGGACAGGGTGGTCCTGTTCGCCGCCGAGGACGTGATCCGCCAAGTGGAAAAGATGTTTTCCGTGCAGTTGGAGTACTTCTGATGGGAGCGAAACGGAAAACGGCGGGCGCCATCGGGGTGCTGGGCGGCATGGGGCCGATGGCAACGGTCGATTTCATGCGTAAGGTCCTTGAGCTGACCCCGGCGTCGAGGGATCAGGACCACCTGCCCCTTATCGTTTATTCGGTGCCGCAGGTGCCGGACCGTTCGGCCTCCATCGTCGAGGGAAGGGAATCGCCGTTGCCGGCCATGATCGAGGGCCTGCGCACGTTGGTGCGGGCGGGGGTCGAATGTATCGCCATCCCGTGCAACACGGCCCACCACTGGTACGATGACCTGGCCCGAGAAAGTTCCGTTCCGGTTCTGCATATCGTCGACGCCGCCGGCACCGCCATGGAGCGCCTGGGTGTCCCCGATGGCCCAGTGGGGCTTCTCGCCACCGCCGGCACCCTTGATGCCGGCATCTACCCGGCGCGGCTCGCCAGTCACGGCTACGAGTGCATGGTTCCCGAGGACGGCGACATGGAAACCCTGGTGACGCCCGGCATCGGCCTGGTGAAGGCGGGGCGGACGGCTCAGGCGGAGGAGCTCCTGCGCGCCGCCGCCGACAACCTTCTCGGGCGCGGCGCGCGCGTCGTTATCCTCGCCTGCACCGAGATCCCGGTGGCGCTGAAGAACGATGATGCTTCCGGGGGGCGTTACGTGGACGCCACCACGGCCCTGGCGGAAGCCTGCGTCCGGTGGTCCCGGGGCCGCGACCGGCCACCGCCCGGGGCCCGGGAAACGCGGCAGCGGCAAAGCGCATGACGCGAATCGCCTACGTCAACGGCCGCTACGTGCCCCACCACGAGGCGGCGGTCCATATCGAGGACCGGGGCTATCAGTTCGCCGACGGCGTCTACGAGGTGATCGCCGTCCGCCGCGGCCGTCTGGTGGACGAAAACGGGCATCTCGACCGCCTCAAGCATTCCCTTTCCGAGCTACGAATCGCCTGGCCCTTGTCGCGGCGGGCGCTGAAAATCATCCTGCGCGAGGTAGTCCGCCGCAACCGCCTGAACGGCGACGGCATGGTCTATCTTCAGGTGACCCGCGGCGTGGCGCCTCGTAGCCATGCCTTCCCCGATCACCGCGAAAGCGCCCTGGTGGTGACGGCGCGGCGGTTGAGGCTCCTCCAAGGGAATGAGGCGGACGCCGGGGTGGACGTGATCACCATTCCCGATATTCGCTGGAAGCGCTGCGATATCAAGTCCATATCCCTTCTCCCCAACATCCTCGGCAAGCAGCAGGCCGAGGACTCGGGGGCCTCCGAGGCGTGGATGGTGGACAGCGGCGGCCAAGTGACGGAAGGCACGTTGTCCAACGCCTGGATCGTCACCGAGATGGGTGAGCTCGTCACCCGCGACGCCAGCCGCGCCATCCTCAACGGCATCACTCGCCAAGCCGTTCTGCGGCTGGCCACGGAGGCCGAGATCGCCTTCTCCGAACGTCCGTTCACCGTCAACGAGGCGAAAGCAGCGCGCGAGGCCTTCATCACCGGCACCACGGTCCTCGTCACGCCGGTGGTGCGCATTGACGGCGAGCCCGTCGGCGATGGCCGGACGGGCGAGTTTACGGCCAAACTCCTGGCCTTTTACGCTCGGCACATGGATAACCAAGGGAAGGGAACGTGACGGCAGTCTCCGGGCGTGGCCAAGAGACGGGACCGAGGGCCATCCTGTTCGATTGGGACAACACCCTGGTCGATTCCTGGCCGACCATCCATGACGCCCTGAACGTTACGCTCACCGCCTTCGGTAAAGAGCCCTGGAGCCTCGATGAAACCCGAAGCCGGGTCCGAAAATCCATGCGCGACAGCTTCCCCAAGTTGTTCGGGGATAAGTGGCGGGACGCCGGCGAGGTTTTCTACGAACGCTATGGCGCCATTCATGTGGAGAAGCTGCGCCCCATCGACGGCGCCCAGAAGATGCTGGAAAGCCTTTTCCGGAAGGGTGCCTACATGGGCGTCGTCAGCAACAAGAAGGGCGATTTCCTGCGTCTGGAGGCCGAACACCTGGGCTGGGACCGGTTTTTCGGCGCCATGGTCGGGGCCCTGGACGCGGACCGGGACAAACCCGCCGCCGATCCCGTCGACCTGGCGCTGGCGACAAGCGGCATTGCCAGGGGGCCCAGGGTGTGGTTCGCCGGCGACGCCGATATCGACATGGAATGCGCTTATAACGCCGGCTGTACCCCCGTCCTGGTCCGCGATCCGGCGCCCGGGCCCGGCGAATTCAACGCCCATCCCCCGGCCCGGCACTTCCGGGACTGCGATGCGCTTTGCAAGTTTATTAATTCCCTGTAAGATTATTTTCACGTCGAGGGTCCCCCCGGCGAGGGCCGCCGGGCTGGGGAAGGGGAAAAGTAATAACCAATTGATAAACAGGGAGAAACCCGCGGTCTATCCCCTGATCGATCGGGTTCAAGAAAAAAAAGGGGGTGGCATCAATGTCGTCCGAAAAGTCGCAAAACGTGCAGGACGTTTTCCTGAATCACATCCGGAAACAGAAAACGCCGGTAACCATTTTCCTGGTCAACGGCGTAAAACTTCAGGGAATCGTTACTTGGTTTGATAATTTTTCGGTGCTGTTGCGCCGGGACGGGCACACCCAATTGGTTTACAAGCACGCCATTTCGACGGTCATGCCGTCGGTGCCGATCCAATTATTCGAACCCGAAAAAGAGGCGGAGGCCGCTGTCGAGACATAGTCGGCCGGAAAATTGACGGGACCTCGAAAACCCGACCAGCGATCTTCCGTCCCGGACCGGGACGGGGAAACGTGTTTGGTCGTTCATCCGCGTTTGAAATCAGCGCCCAAGGCCGGCCGGGAGGGCGCGCTCCTGGCCGAAGCCGTCGGCTTGGCCAAGGCCATCAATCTCAACATCGTCCATTCCGAAATCGTCACCTTGGGCCGGCGCCTGCCGGCAACATTGTTCGGGTCCGGCGTCGTCAAGCGCTTAGGCAGCCTCATCGGCGCCAACGGCGAAGGCGAAGAGAAAGACCGGGGAAGGGCCCAGGGAAGGGCCCAGGGAAGGGCGATGAACAGGGGCAAGATCACCGTCGTCATCGTCGACGCGCCGCTGACGCCGGTGCAACAGCGCAACCTGGAACGGGACTGGCAATGCAAGGTCATCGACCGCACCGGGCTTATTCTGGAGATCTTCGGCGAGCGCGCGCGGACCCGCGAGGGCCGATTGCAAGTCGAGCTGGCGGCGTTGACCTATCAACGCGGCCGCCTGGTCCGGAGTTGGACCCATCTTGAACGCCAACGCGGCGGCGCCGGTTTCATGGGCGGCCCGGGCGAAACCCAGATCGAAACCGACCGCCGCCTGATCGGCAAACGCATCACCCGTCTGAAGCGGGAACTCAAGGACGTCAAGCGCACCCGTCAGCTTCATCGCCGGGCGCGGCGCCGAGTGCCCTATCCGGTGGTGGCGCTGGTCGGTTACACCAACGCCGGCAAATCGACCCTGTTCAACCGCCTGACCAAGTCCAAGGTCAAAGCCGAGAACCAACTTTTCGCCACCCTGGATCCGACCATGCGGAGGTTCGAGACGCCGTCGGGCCGGACCGCCATCCTGTCCGATACGGTCGGTTTCATCTCCCAACTGCCGCATGAACTGGTCAACGCCTTCCACGCCACCCTCGAGGAAGTGGTGGAAGCCGACGTCATCGTTCACGTCCGCGACGCCGCCCATGCGGATACGGAAGCGCAAAAATCCGATGTGCTGGCGGTGCTCCGGGATATGGGATTGGGCGACGGCGTCGAGAAAACCCTGATCGAGGTGTTGAACAAAATCGACCTGATGACGGCGGCGGAAAGGGAGGCCCTGGCCAACCGGACTCGGCGAAGCAACATCCCGACAGTGATGGTATCGGCGATCAAGGGCGACGGGTGCAAGCAACTGATCGCCGCCATCGACGAGCGGATCACCAAGCGCTTCAAGCTCATCGAGGTATCGCTGGCCCACGGCGACGGGGCGTCGCTGGCGTGGCTATACGATCACGGCGAGGTCGTCGAGCGCCAGGACAAGGCCGACGCCATCCACCTGAAGGTGCGCCTCGATGCCGCCGACGCGGCGCGTTTCCGGCGGCGGGGGCATTAATGCCCGGCCAAGGTTGACATATTAATTATCTACTAGTAGAATAATCGGCCCTGACAGGAGATTTCCCATGGCCACCGCCGCCACCCAGAAGAAATGGCGCGCCAAGCACCGCCTGGTCAAAAGTCAGCTCAATGTGATGGCCAAGAAGCAGACCCACGAGGATCTCGATGACTTCGCCGGCGCCTTCCGCTTGCGCGGCAAGGGCGAGGCCGTGACCTTCGCCGCCTTCGTCACCCGGGCGCTCATTCAACGCGCCGATTTCGACGCCAAGGCGGCGAAAATGCTGGACGATTTCACCGACGCCTACCACCGCGACAGGGACCTTCACGCCAGCTAAAATAAAAGCCGAAACTTTAGTTTTCCTTGATAGCGGCCCTTTTCCACCCTAGATTTCCCCAGAGACCCTCAACGATGTCGAAAATCTCGATGAACAAGAAATAAAGGGGCACGAACAGGTCATGCGGGTTGGTTTTATCTATCCTGCGTGGACGAAATCCTACGGAATTTTCGGTTATTTCGCCCGCCGCAACTCCAGTTGGCCGCCGATGAACCTGGCCCTCCTGGGGGCCATCGTCAAACAGCACGGCCACGAGGCCTTCATCGTCGACGGCACCCCCGACAACTTGTCGGTAGACGATACGGTGGCCAAGGTGCTTGCCGAGGAACCGGATATCGTCGGCCTGACGACCTACAGCCCGTTCTTCCACGTCCAGGTGGAGTTGGCCACGGCGCTGAAAAAGGCGCGGCCCGACCTGCCGGTCATGATCGGCGGCTCGCATACCACCATCGTCAAGGAAAAGGCGCTTGAGGACTGTTTCGATTACGTCTTCGTCGGCGAAGCCGAGGATGTCCTGCCCCGGTTCCTGGACCGCCTCCGGGAAGGCCGGACGCTTGAGGGGCTGAAGGGCGTCATCTGGCGGGGCGAGGACGGCAAGCCGGTTTTCGCAGGGGCGCCGGACCCGCTTGAGGATTTCGACAGCCTGCCGATGGCCGACCGCACCCTGCTCGACAATTCCAAGTACCTTCTGGGAACGCTGGAAGGGCGCAATCCGTTCACCTTGATCCAGACCACCCGCGGTTGCCCGTGGAAGTGCATCTTTTGCGCTTCCAAGGACCTCAACACCACCCTTATCCGCCGCCGGTCGCCGGCATCGGTCGTCGCCGAGATGAAGCACGTGGTCGATACCTATGGGATAAGGCATTTCTTCATCGTCGATGACGTGTTGACGCTCTATGACGAGCATATCCTCAAGATTTGCGATCTCATCGAAGACGAGGGGCTCGACATAACCTGGGAAAGCAGTACCCGGGCCAACCTGGTCAATGACGAACAGGTCAAGCGGATGGCCGAATGCGGCCTGATCCGGCTGTCCTTCGGCCTCGAGACCGTGGACACGGAAATGCGCAAGACCATGAAGAAGAAGGTGCCGCTGCAGTATTACGTCGAGGCCAACCGCATCCTCAACAAACACAACGTCGAAGCCATGAACTCGGTGATGATCGGGCTGCCCGGCGAAAGCGAGGAAACGGTACGCACGTTGCTTCGTTTCCTGGGTAATAACCGCGATATCAAACAGGCCAACCTGGCGATTGCCGTTCCCTATCCGGGAACCGAGTTCTACCAGATCGCCAAGCAAGGCGAGCAGGGGATGACGCTTCATACCGACGATTTCTCGCAATACCGCCGCTACGGCGCCGCCGTGACCACGGTCGGCGATCTGACGCCGAAGGACCTGGTGGAGCTCCAGAACGAGGGCTTCGTCCGCATTTACATGGCGCCTTGGCGGTGGGCGCCGATGTACGCCAAACACGGTGTCTTCGGGTTCGTTTTATTGTTCGTCCGCGTCGGGCGGATGATACTTTGGCGCTCGTCGCGTCTGTTTCAGTCGCTGTTCAGCGCCCCGAAACCGGTGGCGGCCGCTGCGGCCGGCGCCGCCGGTGGCCAGGTGGAAACCGAATTCGGCCATCAGGGAACGCCGAAAAGCCCGCACTTCTAGGGAATTAAACTTTGCCTCGGGGAAGACGGAGACCGCGCGCCGGGATCAGTCGTTGCGGGGCGGAAACCCGATGGTATCCTTTACGATGTAACCGGGACGCCGACGGACGTCGCTATAAATCCGGCTGATGTAAACGGCGACAATCCCCAAAGCGGCCATCAGGCTTCCCCACAGAAACACCAGGAACAGCACCATCGCCGTGCCTTCGGGGAAGGGGGCGCCTAAAGCCAGGGCCAGCAAACCGAGGGCCGAAGCCGCGGTGGCCATGATGCCGACGACCAAAACAAAAAACAGCGGCACCATCGAAAACGACGTGATGCCGGCGACAAAGCTCTGCAAGGCCCCGAAGCTGAAGGTCCCCGGGAAATGGCTTTCGCCGGCGCCGCGGGCTTCGCGCTCGTAATAAATTGGGGTCCGCTCGAACCCGATCCACATGGCCAAGCCCCGCAGATAGGGGTTCGATTCATCCAGTCGCAGGAACTCGTTGACGGCGCGGCGGTTCATGAGCCGGAAATCACCGGCATCGACGGGAAGGGGGACCTTGGAGAAACCGCCGATAATTTTATAGGCCATCTTGGTTATCAGCATCCTGAAGGCATTCTCTCCCTTGCGCCGGGTCCTGACCGTGTAGACCACCTCGGCGCCATCGCGCCACTTGGCGATTAATTCAGGGATCAGCTCCGGCGGGTCCTGAAGATCGGTATCCATGGAAATAACGGCATCGCCCGTGGCATACGCCATGCCTGCCTGTACACATTCCGCATGGCCAAAACATCGGGACATGTTGAGAATCTTAATGCGCGGATTTTTTGCCCGCGCCGACATCAAAACATCAAGAGATCCATCGTTCGAATCGTCATTGATAAAGATCAGTTCATAATCCAACGATTGACCTGACAGAACGGCTTCGACGCGCTTGATCAACTCCCCCAACACCTCCTCTTCGTTGCGGAAGGAAAAAACCATCGAGATGAGGGCGTTTTCACCCCTGACCGTTTCCCGGCCTTCAGCCTGCTGTTGGTTATCGGCCATGGATTCCCCTTTGACTCTCGCCTGACGCCTTGATCGGAAATAAAAGCCGTTAGCGGTTTTCCAACCCGTCCGGCTCGTAAACGACGATCTTAGACCCCGCCTCGTCGATTCCGAAACTGACCTGGATCAGGTCTTGAAATTTTTCCTTCACCGCCGCCTGTTTGTCCGGCTCGACGAACAATAGCAAGAACCCGCCGCCACCAGCGCCAAGAAGCTTGCCGCCGATGGCGCCGGCGTCCCGGGCGGCCTGGTAAAAATCATCGACTTCCGGCGTCGTCACGTTGTCCGCCAGCTCACGCTTCAGCATCCAGGATTGGTGCAGCAACTCGCCGATCTCGCGAATCGGGCGGCTATCGGATTGAAGGATGCCGAGCGCTTCGCCGACCATCGCCGCCATGGCGTTCAGTTGTTTTTCACGGTTGCCGATATTGTCGATCTGTTTCTTGGCGATTTCCGAGGCGAAACGCGAAAGCCCGGTGAAATAGAGCAGCAGGTTGCCCATCAGTTCGTCCCGGCGGGCCTGGGGAATCAATACCGGCTTGACCTCGAAACCGCCGTTTTTGTGAAAATCGATGCGGTTGATACCCCCGAAGGCGGCCCAAATCTGGTCCTGGGAACCGACATGTTCCCCGATCACCTGCTGCTCGATGCGGATCGCCTCCTCGGCCAGGGTTTTAGGGTCCATCCTGGTGCCCTTGAGCGCCGCCAGGGAATTGATCAGCCCGACGGTGAACGACGATGACGAGCCCAGGCCGGAGCGCGCCGGCAGGTCGCCGTCGTGATGAATTTCAATGCCGACATCGACACCCTGGTCCATCAAAACCCCCCTGACGGCGGGGTGACGGATTTCCTCGATCTCTTTCACGTTTTCGACCTCGGAATAGACGATCCGGTGGCGGTGTTCGAAAAACGGCGGCAAGGGCCTTATCGAGATGTAGCAATACTTGTTGATGGCGAAGCCGAACACGGCGCCGCCGTGTTCACTGAACCACTTCGGATAATCGGTCCCGCCGCCGAAAAGCGACACGCGGAAAGGGGTGCGGCTGATGATCATGGACCTTATTCCACCGCGTCCAGTTTCTGGTAAATCTTCTCGCGTCCCCCAGGATTGTTCAGCGGCAGATCAAGCTGTTCCGTCTCCATCGCTTTCTTCTTCGTCAAGGGATGACCGGTGGTACCGGAAAAAATCTGGAAAAGATTTCTGCCGAGCCGTATACAACATCTCCGGGACGCCTTCTATCCGAAAAAACCCGGCCAGAAGCCCAAGCATATCACTCGGCACCTGATTTTCATGATTTCACCTCAAATGAAAAGCTTCTCTATTTCGTTTTCGTGGTTATCCGGGTTTTATCCATGAAATCACAAGAATTTCCCCACAACAGGTTCGAAAAGCTTTACCAAAAGTGGAGACAAAAATTCGCCAACGCCAAACCAGGGATATGGCGGGGGGTTCGGCGAGCCCTCATTTGGGGAGTGCCCATATTCTTGGCATTTGAGATTCTTGCCGTGGGACTGGCCATGAATAAACTGGCCGGCTACGGCGTTCCCGGGGATGTGGCCCGCCAACACTTTTACCTTTCCCGCTATACCTTGAACCTGTTCCTGGATACACCGAACATCGATGAATTCGAAAGGGTTACGAACTCTCCATACATCGGCTTCGAACACGCGTGTGACTTTTTCATCGCCGACTCTTTATTAGGCTGGCGGAATCACCCGAAGATCTCTTGCAGTTTTTTGTACCCCGCCGGCGGCGCACCCTACACCACGAATCTTATGTGGACCGCGTTCGATGTCGATGGATTCGTCGTCACCGAAAAAGGGGGGCCGCGCTACATTCGGGAAAAGCCCGAAAACGTATTCCGCATCATAATGTTGGGCGGCTCCACGTTGGCCGGATACGGCGCTCCGCCACTGGAATCAATCGCCGGACATGCCCAGCACGAGCTAAACAGGTTACGTCCGGTGGCTGACGGCTATGATCGCATTGAAGTCATTAATGCCGGCGTCGCAGGCTTCGATTCAGCCCAGGAGTACCTCTATCTCCTGTCCGAGCTAATCTATTACAAGCCCGACATCGTGGTTTTTTACGACGGCTGGAACGAATCCATCAACCGGCATGGGCACTTCTCCGATGCCCTGTTCGCCTATATGCGCAAGGCCAAAAAATTCAAACCGGTGCCTTTCTCAAGCATTCAAATGAAATGGCATCGGGATTACAGCGCCCAAATTGAAAAGGGCTTCAGACCGTTGGGCGCCGCCGTCATGTTGAGCTCGTTCATCTCCGTGTACGGCGGGTTGAACATGGTGTCCGCGTAAGGGGAATGGAGAAGAAACTCGCCGCACCCTTCCGGGGCCTTGACGTAATAGTTGCCGCTGAGAACGTGGTTGCCGTGGACGTGGGCTTCCTGTGAATCCGAGGGCCCGTAAACGTTGAGCCAGCATTCGTTCAAAATCAGCGGCTGCTTCCGGAGGTCGAACATCATGACCTTGGCGAACTTG
>JADFMB010000126.1 GCA_022564115.1 Pseudomonadota bacterium | reverse complement strand
CCGCATCGCCGCGCTGCGCCGCGGCCTGGCGCGCGCCTACGGCCTCGACGCCGAGGTCCTGGTCGGCAAGCTCGAAGCGCTCTACCAGCGCGCCGTCGAGGACCATCACTTTTACGCCGCGGCGCGCTGCGTCGAGCTGCAGGCGCGCCTGGCCGGCTACGCCGGCGGCCGCTCCAAGGTGGCGCCCGTGTCAAGGACAGGGGAGAGCCCAGGGACCATGACGACCAATGACGACATCCACGGCCCTTTTCCTGACCAAAAACAAGCGCAATCAACGAGTTAAGAAACAAAAGACGCGAAAAAACGACGACTTAAGGACGACTTAAGGACGACTTGATGACGACCCGGTGACGACTCGGGGACGACTTGGCGACGACTTGGCGACGACTCGGCGACGACGGGGCGACGACGGGGCGACGATTTATGGAAGCCGGGCGGATGCGGTCAACTTTTAATCCCGGGGCCGGTTTCTCTGGAAAATTCGCCCCCCGGGGCGTATAGGAGCGGTCTACATCACTGGGCGAACCTGAAATAGAGAGTTTTCGACATGGCCAGGAAATGGGCGCCGGACAGTTGGCGCGGCAAACCGATCCGCCAGGTGCCGGAATACCCGGACGTGGGCGCGATGGAAACGGTGGAAAAGCAGCTCCGCCGCATGCCGCCGCTGGTCTTCGCCGGCGAGGCGCGCAACCTGAAACGCCAACTCGGCCGGGTCGCCGAAGGGAGCGCGTTCGTGCTGCAAGGCGGCGACTGCGCCGAGAGCTTCGCCGAGTTCCACCCCGACAACATCCGCGACACGTTCAGGGTGCTGTTGCAGATGGCCGTGGTGCTGACCTTCGGCGCCGCCCTGCCGGTGGTCAAGGTCGGCCGCCTGGCCGGGCAGTTCGTCAAGCCGCGCTCCGAGCCGACGGAAACCATCGACGGCCAGACCCTGCCCAGTTACCGCGGCGACATGGTCAACGCCATGGAGTTCACGGCCCAGGCGCGGACGCCCGACCCGGACCGGTTGATGCGGGGCTACAACCAGTCGGCGGCGACCCTGAACCTGATCCGCGCTTTTGCACAAGGTGGATACGCCGACCTGCACAAGGTCCATCAATGGAACCTCGGCTTCGTCGCCGACAGCCCGCTGGGCGAGCGTTACAAGGACCTGGCCGACCGGCTCGACGAGACATTGGCGTTCATGGCCGCCTGCGGGCTGACGTCGGAGACGACGCCGCAAATCCGCGAGACCGATTTCTTCACCTCCCACGAAGGCCTGCTGCTGAACTATGAACAGGCCATGACCCGCGTCGATTCGACCTCGGGCGACTGGTACGACACGTCGGCGCACCTGTTGTGGATCGGCGACCGCACGCGGCAACTCGACGGGGCGCATGTCGAATTCATGCGCGGCATCGCCAACCCCCTGGCCTTCAAGGCCGGGCCGTCGACCGGCGCGGAAGAGATGCTTGAATTGATCGACATCCTGAACCCCTTAAACGAGCCCGGCCGGCTGACGATCATTTCGCGCATGGGCGCGGACAAGGTGGAAACCCTGCTGCCGCCGCTGATCCGCGCCGTCGAGAGGGAAGGCAAAAAAGTGGTCTGGGTCTGCGACCCGATGCACGCCAACACTGAGAAAAGCGCTTCCGGCTACAAGACCCGCCCGGTGGCGCGGATTTTGGCGGAGGTCAAGGGCTTCTTCGCCGTCCATGCGGCCGAGGGCACGCACGCCGGCGGCGTCCATTTCGAGATGACCGGCCAGGACGTGACCGAATGCACCGGCGGCGCCCAGGAGATCACCGAGGCCAACCTCAAGGACCGCTACCACACCCATTGCGACCCCAGGCTGAACGCCAACCAGGCCCTGGAATTGGCGTTCCTGCTGGCGGAAATCCTTAAAGCGGGCCGTTCCCAGGCCGCCGCCAAGGCCCCCGGGCGGGCCCGGCGGGCCGGCTAGGCGCCGGGGCCCTCGAGGCTGACGTGGCCGGTCGGAAAAAATCCGAACTCAAGTCCGGCGCCGGGGCGCCAATGGAAGACCACATCCGGCGCTGGACCGATCATTATTTCCTGAAGACCGGGGCGGTGGTCGAACGCTTCGGCGACAAACGGGTCACCTATGCGGTGTTCATGCGCCGGCCGGTGATCTTCGCCCCCAGGCTGATGGTGGCGTGGCTCGAGGACGCCGCCCGGGCGCGGGAGATAGAGTTCGATATCGAGCTCAATTACGACGAAGGCCAATGGGCCGGCGCCGGCGAGCCGCTGGCCTATATCACCGGGCCGCTGTCGAAGCTGGTCGACCTGGAGACGCTTTATCTGCAGAAGCTCGGCGCCGCCTGCGTGGCCGCCAACAACGCCTTCACCATGTGCGTCGAGTTGCCCCAGGTCGAGTTCCTGGCCATGGACGCGCGCCATTGCGCCGGCACCGAAATGGCCGAAATCATGGCCTACGCGGCCTCCGTGGGCTCCGAGGCGGCGAAGCGCCAGGTCGGCGCCAAGGGCTTCATCGGCAACGCCACCGGCGCCACGGCGCATTTCTTCGGCCGCGGCGGCGGACTCGGCACCATGCCCCACGTGCTGATCGGCTATGCCGGATCGACATTGAAGGCGGCCGAGATGTTCGCCGAAACCTTCCCCGGCCAGCCGATCACCGTGCTCGTCGATTATTACGGCCTGGAAATCACCGACGCCCTGACCGTCTGCCGCCGGTTCCCGGAAATGGCCTCGGCGGGGGATTTGAGCCTGCGCCTCGATACCCACGGCGGGCGCTTCATCGAGGGCCTGGACACCCAGGAATCCTACGCCGTGCTCGAACGCCACGCCCCGGTGGCGGTGCGCCGCTACCGCTCGGAACGCGAGCTCAGGACGCTGACCGGAACCGGGGTGTCGGCGGCGGCGATCTTCTATTTCCGCGAACGGCTGGACGAGGCCGGGTTCGATAAGGTGAAGATCGTCGCCTCGTCCGGGTTCGACGTCGCCAAGTGCCGGGTGATGGCCGACGTCGGCGCGCCCATGGACGTCATCGGCACCGGGTCGTTCCTGCCCGAAAACTGGGCCGAGACCTACGCCACCGCCGACGCCATCGCCTATGACGGCAAGCCGGACGTCAAGGTCGGCCGCGAGTTCCTGCTCAAACGGAAGTAAAGAGCGCCGGGACGGCCCCCGGGATGTCCAAGGTCACTCCTGGATCTTGGTCAGGATGTCGAACAGGTTGGCGCAGGTGTCGGCGCCGAAACGCTTGGTGATCCGCATCTTGCCGTTGTCGGTCTCCAGATCGGCGCGCAGGTCGCACAACAGCGCGCCCAGGAACTTCTTCAGACCGGCGTGGTTCAGTTGCCACCCGGCGGCGGCGCCCATGCTCGGATCGGGGGGCGTCAGGTGGTTGTTGACCAGTTCGATGAACCACTCGGCGCGTTTGTCGAAATCCTCGAAATAGCCGGCGATGGCGACCTCGGCGTCGAGGTTGACGGTCTTGGCCACCTCGTCGGCGTAGACGTCGTCCCAGTTAAACACGCTCTTGCCGCTGGCCTTGACCCTGTCGACGATGGTCCGGCATTTCTCCTGGTATTTCTCCACCACCTCCGTCCCCAGCATCATGCCGAGGGCGACGAAAAAGCCGGGCAGCATGCGCCGCGACAAATCGTCGGGGCCGATCTCGCCGCCGTCGCGGAACAGGTTGGAGAATTTCTTCACCATCAGGCGGTCGAAGGGATAGTTGCGCTGCTGGTCCCAGACCGCCCTCTCGCGGGCCTTGACGTAGACCTCGAAGGATTGCTCGAACACCGAGGACAAGGCCTCCGCCTGGCGTTCGAAATCCGCCTGCATGGCTTCCAGGTCCCGGGTCGTGAGATGTCCGCCCCGGGCCTCGGCTTCCGCCTTCAGCTTGTCGACAAGGGCGGTGACCACGGTATCGGCCAAAGCCCTGCTGACGTCCTTGGGCGAGCTCATGTCCATGGGCGGGCTTTCAGCCGCCGGGGCGGGAGCGGGGGCCGGCGCCGGTTGAGCCGGCGGCGGCGCGGCGGCAGGGGGAGGTGGCGGCGAGCCGGCGCCCGTGTTGGCCCCCTGGCCGGTATCGGAATCGGTGCGTTGATAGCCCCCGGGCTCGGGGATGAAAAACTCGGCCCCTTCTTCATCGCCTCCCGTTTGCGGAGCCTGGGAAGGACCCGGCGGTATGATCGGCTTTGCCATGGCTCCCTAGACTATGGGCTTCCGGCGGGGATTTCCACCCGTATGACGGCCTTTTCCGGCGGCCAGGGCACCGTTGACAGTTTTCGGGCGCCCGCCCATGATCGCCCGGAAATCCTGTACCGTTAAATACTTAACAAGCCCATGCCATCCCCATGACCGATACCCTTGCCATAGCCCTGGCGCAGATCAATCCGACCGTCGGCGATATCGTCGGCAACCTCGACCGCATCCGCGGCGTGCGCGCCGAGGCGGCGGCAAACGGCGCCGATCTGGTGATCGCCGGCGAGCTCGCGGTTTCCGGCTACCCGCCCGAGGACCTGGTCCTCAAGCGCGCCTTCCAGGACGCCGTCGAGGAAGGAGTCGACAAACTGGCCGCCGAGACCGATGACGGCGGGCCGGGGATTCTGATCGGCACGCCATGGCGCAAGGACGGCCTGCTTTACAACGCCGCCGTGCTGCTGGACGGGGGCGAAGTCGCCGCCGTCCGGTTCAAGCACGACCTGCCCAATTACGGCGTCTTCGACGAAAAACGGGTCTTCGAAACCGGCCCGTTGCCGGGGCCGGTGCCGTTCAGGGACGTGCGCCTGGGTGTCATGATCTGCGAGGACATGTGGGCGCCTGACGTGACCGAATGCCTGGACGAATCGGGAGCCGAGATCCTGATCGTCATCAACGGCTCGCCGTTCGAAACCGACAAACCCGACGACCGTCTCAACTACGCCGTCGCCCGGATCACGGAATCCGGCCTGCCGCTAATCTACGTCAACATCGTCGGCGGCCAGGATGAACTGGTTTTTGACGGCGCGTCGTTCGTCCTCGGCGCCGACAACAAGTTGCTGGCCAAGGCGCCATCATGGACCGAGGACGTGGCCGTCACCCGATGGAAACGCTCGGGCGAAAGCTGGACGTGCGCGGAAGCCGCCATCGCCGTGGCGCCGGAAATGACCGAGTCCATCTACCGGGCGCTGGTCCTGGGGCTTCGCGATTACGTCGGCAAGAACGGCTTTTCCGGCGTCCTGATCGGGTTGTCGGGCGGCATCGATAGTGCGCTCACCGCCGCTGTCGCCGCCGATGCGCTGGGTGCCGACAAGGTCCATTGCGTCCTCATGCCGTCGCCCTATACGTCCGCCGAAAGCCTGGAAGACGCGGCCGAGACGGCGGCCAACCTCGGCGTCAAGCTGGACACCATCGCCATCGACCCGGCGATGAAGGCGTTCGAGGGCATGCTCGCCGACGCCTTCGAGGGCCGGGACGCCGACGAAACCGAGGAAAACATCCAGGCCCGGGCGCGCGGCCTGACGCTGATGGCGCTGTCCAACAAGCTCGGGTTCATGGTCCTCAGTACCGGCAACAAGTCGGAAATGTCGGTCGGCTACGCGACCCTCTACGGCGACATGTGCGGCGGCTATTCGGTCCTCAAGGACGTCTACAAGACCACGGTCTTCGAACTCGCCCGCTGGCGCAACGAAAACAAACCCGAAGGCCTCGAAGGCCCGGACGGCGTTGTCACGCCTAAGCGCGTCATCACCAAGCCGCCGAGCGCCGAACTGAAGCCCGACCAGACCGACCAGGACACCCTGCCGCCCTATGACGTGCTCGACGCCATCCTCAAGTGCCTGATCGAGGAGGAAATGTCCCTGGACGACATCGCCGCCCAAGGCCACGACGCGGAAACCGCCGAGGCGGTCTGGCACATGCTGGACCGGGCCGAATACAAGCGCCGCCAGGCGCCGCCGGGGGTCAAGATCACCGGGCGCGCCTTCGGCCGCGACCGCCGCTATCCGCTGACCAACCGCTTCACCGGCAAGGTCTGATCGAGGCCATGGCGCTGCACATCCACGATACCCTGAGGGGTAAAAAGGTTAAGTTCGCGCCCCGCAAAAAGGGCGAGGTGCGCATCTACGTCTGCGGGCCGACGGTCTATGACCTGGCCCATATCGGCAATGCGCGGCCGGTGGTCGTGTTCGACGTCTTCACCCGGTTGCTCAGGCGGCTTTATCCGAAAGTCACCTATGTGCGCAACATCACCGACGTCGACGACAAGATCAACGCGGCGGTCAAGGAATCCGGCGAGACTATCCAGGCGATCACCGAGCGGACGACGAAAATCTTCCACGACGACATGGCGGCGCTGGGCAACCTGCCGCCGGACCACGAACCCAAGGCGACCGACCACATCGACGGCATGATCGAACTGGTGAAAAAGCTGCTCGAAAGCGGCCACGCCTATGAGGCGGAAAGCCACGTTCTTTTCAGTGTGCCGTCGATGCCGGACTACGGGAAACTGTCGAAGCTCAACCGCGACGACCTGATCGCCGGGGCCCGGGTCGAGGTCGCGCCCTACAAAAAAGACCCCGCCGACTTCGTTTTGTGGAAGCCTTCCACCGACGACCTTCCGGGATGGGACAGCCCCTGGGGGCGGGGGCGGCCGGGCTGGCACCTGGAATGCTCGGTGATGAGCGAGAAGTTCCTCGGCCCCGAGTTCGACATCCACGGCGGCGGCCAGGACCTGATCTTCCCCCACCACGAGAACGAGATCGCGCAATCGACCTGCGCCGGCGGCATAGGGAAAGACGGGGGCTTCGCCAAATACTGGATGCACAACGGGTATTTGATGGCCGAGGGCGAGAAGATGTCCAAATCCCTCGGCAACTTCTACACCGTGCATGAACTGCTCGACGAATTCCCCGGCGAGGCGATCAGATTGGCGCTGCTCAAGACCCACTACCGCCAGCCGCTCGACTTCACCAAGGTAGGGATTCGCCAAGCCAAACAAGAATTACAACGATTCTACACCGCCATTAGGATTGCAGGTGACGTAGAGGCAAAGAAGGTTGAGCCCCCGGAAGAAATCATTATCGCCCTTGAGGATGATTTAAACACCCCCTACGCGCTCACACATATGCACGATATTACCTCTGATCTGAACAATGCCACCACAGACGAAGAACGAGAAAAATTAAAGGGCAAACTTATCGGAGCCGGACAATTGCTAGGAATAGCACAGCAAATTCCGGTGGATTGGTTTAGGTGGCAACCAGCCGGAACAGAATCCTTAGACGACGCTACAATCAAAATTCTTATTGCCGAACGCAACCAAGCTAGAAAATCAAAAGACTTCGCTGAAGCTGATCGGATCCGCGACCAACTGGAAGCCCAGGGGATTCTGCTCGAGGACGGCGCCCAAGGCACGACCTGGAAACGCAAGTAATACCAAAGGGCGTTATGAGTGACTCTTAACGCCCTTTGGCAAGCGCGACCGCGCGCCGGGCCTAATGGCCCGTAAGCCAAGGGCGCGGACGCGCCCGTCCGGCGTCTGAGGGAACACCGACCACCGGTCATTTCTAATGACCGGTGGTATAAGGCCGGCTACCCGCAAATGCCTTGAAGGGCTTTCCACTGGGCAACCGTGAGCGCCGGGCGCGCGGTTGCGGGCACGGCCAGGGCCTTCCTTACCTCTTGCAGGCGTTCGTCATTCCAGGGATGGGTGCTGAACAGCGTCACCGCGCGTTCAGCCGCCTTGTCCATCCTGTCCCCGCCGCCGACCGCTTTCCCCGCCTCGGCCGTCAACCGCTCGAAGAACCGCTCCAGGCCCTTAGGTGTAATGGCGGCTTGGCGGAGGATTTTCAGGGCGATGGCATCGGCGGTGCGCTCGTCTTCGCGGCTGTAGGAAAAGGCGATCAGGGTGCCGCCCAACCGCACCAGGGCATCGACGACGTCGGAATCGCCGCCGACGATCAGGTCCAGCAACACCGAGATGCCGGTCATGCGGATGGCTCCGGCCAAGGGGTGGCGTTCGACCACGTGGCCCATTTCATGGGCCAGGATTCCGGCCAGTTCCTCGGGTGATTCCAGGGTATCGAGAAGGCCCCGCATGACGACGATGTGCCCTCCGGGAACGGCGAAGGCGTTGTTGACGGGGCTGTCGGCCACGGTGATGTCGAAAATGTATTCCGTGTCGAGGTGACTTGCCAGCCGTCTTGTCAGCGCCTCCAGGGCGGCCCGGTCCGGCGGCGCGTCACTCGCCTTGGCG
>JADFMB010000125.1 GCA_022564115.1 Pseudomonadota bacterium | reverse complement strand
ACCCGGTGCGAGGCCGAGACCTGATTGAACCCCACTTCCTGGGCCAGGCCGGCGACGATTTTTTCATGCCCCGGATACCGGTAGCCGTGCATGAAGACGATGGCGGCGGACCGAATGCCGTCGTCGAAGGCGGCTCGCAATTCCACCCGCACCGCATCCGGGTTCGGGGCGGTCAGGATTTCGCCGGCGGCGTTCAGGCGTTCATCGACCTCGATGACCCGCTGATAAAGCATTTCCGGAAGCCGGATGTGGCGCTCGAACAGCTTCGGCCGGTTCTGGTAACCGATCCGAAGCGCATCGGCGAACCCCTTGGTGATGACCAGGACCGTAGGGTCGCCGGTCCGTTCCAGAAGCGCGTTGGTGGCCACCGTGGTGCCCATGCGGACGACGTCGATGGCGTCGGGCGGGATGGGAACGTGCGCGGCCAGGCCCAGCAGGTCGCGGATTCCCTGCAACGCCGCGTCCTGGTAATGGTCCGGGTTTTCCGACAACAGCTTGTGGGTGACCAGCTTGCCGTCCGGGCGCCTGGCCACCAGGTCGGTAAACGTGCCCCCCCGGTCGATCCAGATTTGCCAGCCCCTGGCCGCCCCTGTGCCGGTCATCACACCCACCCCCGTTAAACCCCATTATACAAGGGAAAGCCGAAGTTTGGGGAAACCCGGCCATTCGGGCTATGGTTCAGAAAGTTGGTTGAGGCATCGGTTCGAAAGATTTCCCAAATGACGGCGGAAACCAAAAAATTGGTCTATTTCGAGAAATGGATGGACCCGGTGGCCGAACAGATACTCGCCGGCAAGGACGGCATCGATCTTCACAGGCTCGGCTTCGGCGACGCCGAGGAAGGCAACTGGGCGGCGCTGGCCGAAGCCCACGGTTATCAGTTGCTGGCGAGCAACGAAATCCGGCCTCCCTTCATCCCCGAACGGCCGTTGATCGAGCGCTGCCCGAACCTGTTGGCCTTTTCGGTCACCGGCGCCGGATACGACATGATCGACGTCGACGCCTGTACCGAGGCTGGAATCCTGGTCGTCAATCAGGCCGGCGCCAATTCGGAATCGGTGGCCCAGCACGTTCTCGGCATGATGCTGGCGCTTTCAAAACAGATCGTGCAATCGGACCGGCGCATGCGGCTGGACAGGGACGATTGGGACCGGTGGACGTACAAAGGCAAGGAATTGACGGGCCGCACGCTCGGCATCATCGGCCTCGGCAACGTCGGGCGCCGGGTTTCGGCCCTGGTGGGGCGGATGTTCGCGATGCGAGTCATCGCTTGTGACCCCTATATCACGCCTGTGGATTTCGGCGAGCGGGGCGCCGAACAGGTTTCATTCGATGATGTCTTCGCCGGCGCCGATTTCGTTTCCATCAACTGTCCGCTGACCGAAGAAACCAAGGCCATGGTCGGCAAGCGGGAATTCCAATTAATGAAGCCGACGGCCTATTTCATCACCACGGCCCGCGGCCGCATCCACGACGAAGAGGCACTGGCGGCGGTGTTGTCGGACGGCGGTATCGCCGGCGCCGGGCTCGATGTCTTCGCCGAGGAACCGCCGCCCCTGGACCACCCGCTGCTGAATTTCGATAACGTCATCGTCAGCCCCCACATCGCCGGCATCACCGACGACAGCACGTACAACATGGCGTCCTCGGCGGCCGAACAGTGGCTGACCATTTTCCGAGGCGCCCGGCCGCCGCGTTTGGTCAACCCGGATGTCTGGTCCGCCTACCGGGAGCGCTTCGGGCGGGTGACCGGCGAGACGGCCGAGGAATGACCATGAGCGACGGCAGGGACAAGAAAATCGCCGCCACCGGCGGCCCCCCGGGTGGACCCCCTGGCGACCAGCGCCGCTATCAACGCATGGAGATGCCGGAACACGTCAAGGCGACGATCACCGGCGAAGACGGCGTCGAACATGAAGTCACCGTCAAGGACATCTCCGCCGGCGGCGCCGGGCTGATCGTCGACGGCGCGTTCGAAAACGACGATTTTGTCGAGCTTCACATGGAAGGCTACGGCAAAATTCCAGCCCGGGTTAAGCGTGAATTTCTCGAAGGCATCGGTGTCGAGTTCGAATTGGGCGAGCCGGAAAAGGACGACATGGAAGACGAACTGAAGAAGTTCCGCCTGACCATCGCCAGGGAGAGTGAATAGGCCATACTCCGGGACTGAACACCTAGGCCGCCGCTTTAATCCGGTCCAAATCGCGCTTATTCATTTGTGCGCGAGCCTTGCCGATATTGTGATTTGTCTGCAACTGCAACCAGAACTCGGGCGAGTTACCGAAAAACGCCGCCAGCCGTAAGGCAGTATCGGCGGTTACGTCTCGGCGGGCGCGAATAATTTCAGTAATCCGGTTGGCCGGAACCAGCGTCGCCTTGGCGAAGCGCGCCGCGCTCAAATTCCGCGCCGCCAATTCCTCGGCGATCAGCTTTCCGGGGTGTTTGGGTATACGCATGGCGTTTTCTCCTTAGTGGTAATCTTCAATGTTAACATTCGCGAACCCCTCGGGGGTCGGCAAAAAACAAATCCGCCACGGCCCGTTGACGTTGATTGCCCATTCCTTTTTACGAACGCCCTTCAACTTGTGAAGGTGGAAACTGGAAAGCGGGGAAATGTCGGCAATCGATTTCGCCGCCGCCAGATCATCAAGCCTATCAGCCGCTAATTCGCCGTCCAGTCCCTTAAATCCCTTGGGATTTCCGGTTTCGTGAACCTTCCGTGTCGCGGCGTTTCCGTATGACTTAATCATGGATGTATTTTAGCAAATATTATGCGATATGTAATGCGTATTATTTAAGATATTCTGCAATCGCGAGGGCTTTTTAATGTCTCATTCGACGACGCAGTTTGCAAACGAGCCGCAAAAGCAGCGCGGCGGCAATACGGCCGCATTCGGGGCCGCGTCAATGCCGCCACACTCCGGGACTTAACACCTAGTTGAGTTTTCGGCAGGCCACGTCCAGGGCGCGCACCGTTTCCTCGAAATCGTCGCTGGAATGAACCGCCGAAACGAACCGCCTGATGCCGGGCAGCACGTAAAGCCCTTCTGACAGACACCCAAGGTCAAGCGCCTTCGAGGCGGTCCTATTCGATGCCCGGACGTCGGCGTAATCCCGGGGTGGCTTGTCGAGGAACAGGATTTGCCAGAACGATCCCTGGCCGCAGACCAGGGCTTCCAGGCGATGGCGGTCGAGAACCCGCTGGCAGGCTTTCCTGAGATCGTCGGCCTTGGCGTCGAGGTCGTCGTAAAAGCCCGGTTTTCGCAGTTCCTTCAGGGTCGCCAGCCCGGCCGCCGAGGCCAACGGGTTGCCGTGCATCGTGCCGTTGATCTGTGCATAGTCTGCGTTGCCTCTTCGGGCCGGGTCGGCGAAATCGATGATCTCGGCCTTTCCGGCCACCGCGCCCAACGGAGCGCCGCCGCCGGCGATCTTGCCGTAGGCGGCGATATCCGGGGTGACGCCGAAATATTCCTGGCCGCCGCCATAGGCGAGGCGAAACCCGGTCACCACCTCGTCGAAAATCAGCACCACGGCGTTGTCGTCGCAGATTTTTCGCAAACCGGACAGGAAACCGGGTTCGGAAAAGATCACCCTTTGCACCGGCTCGACGATGACGCACGCCAGGTCCTCGCGGTTTTCCTCGACGATTTTCCGGGTTGTTTCCAGGTCGTTATAAGGCGCGATCAAGACCGTCGGCGGAAGCACGTCGGGCACCCCGGCGCTGTCCGGCCGCCCGGCGGGAAAGTTGGTCGCCGCGCCGGGCGAGACGCTGACCTGGGAATAGTCGTGGTTGCCGTGATAGGCGCCTTCGAACTTGAGCACGTTGGGGCGCCCGGTAAAGGCCCGGGCCATGCGCAGCGCGTAAAAAGTCGCTTCCGACCCGGTGGTGGTGAAGGCGAGGCGTTCGGCGCACGGGATGGCGTCGGTCAATTCCCTGGCCAAATGCAGGCAGGCCTCGTTGAGGGCGCCGAAAAAATGGATGCCCTTGGCCAATTGTTCCTCGAGGGCCTTCATCGTCGCCGGGTGGGCATGGCCCAAGATCAAGGCCCCGGCGCCGAGCACGTAATCGATGTGCCAGTTGCCTTCCAGGTCCTCGACCCGGGCACCCTGTCCACGGCGGATGACGAAACGTTGGTCCTTGGGAACCATGTTGGTGCCAAGCCCGCCACCGGGCAGGATGGCGTCGGCGATGACGCCCCATTCGGCCTGCGACGGGCCTTCGGCCGGGTTTTGTTTGTTTGCCGCCATGGCGTGTCCTCCTTATTCGAATCCCAAAAGCCCGGCGGCGTGATCGGCGATCGCCAGCGACGCCGTCAGGCCCGGTGAATCGATGCCGAACATATGCACCATGCCGGCGATGCCGTGGGTTTCCGGGCCCCGGACGGTGAAATCGGCGGCCGGCTGGCCCTCGGGCGCCAGCTTCGGGCGCACGCCGACGTATCCGGGTTGCAGGGCGCCGTCGGGCAGGTCCGGCCAATAACGGCGGATGGCTTGGTAAAATTTCCCGGCCCGGTTCGGATCGACGTCGTAGTCGGGGGCCTCGATCCATTCCACGTCGGGCCCGAACTTGCACTGCCCGCCCATGTCCACCGAGGAATGAACGCCGAGCCCCACCGGCCCCGGCACCGGATAGATCAGCCGCTCGAAGGGGCTTTTGCCGGTCAGGATGAAATAGTTCCCCTTGGCGTAATAGAGGGTTGGAATGTGCTCGGCCGGGAAGCCTTCGATTCTCGTGGCCACCGATTGGGCGCCCAGCCCGGCGGCGTTGATGAAATGGCGGCAGCGAATCTCCGTCGGCTCGGCGCCGCCGACGCGGACGGTGATGCCGCCGTTGGTGATTGCGCCGCCCTCGAACGGGCTTGAGAAGGCGATGGCGGCGCCATGGTCCTCGGCCTCGCCTTGCAGCGCCAGCATGTAGGCGTGGGAATCGAAAATGCCGGTCGACGGCGACAACAGCGCGCCCGCGCATTTCACCGCCGGCTCGATGCCGCTGACCTGGTCCGGGTCCAGCCTCGTTAAGTCATCGACGCCGTTGGCCTTGGCCTTGGCCTCGATGGCGTCGAGCGACGGCACTTCGTCCTCCGCCGTGGCCACCACCAGCTTGCCGAGGCTTTGGTAAGGCACGCCGTGGGATTGCAAATAGTCATAAAGCGCCTCCTTGCCGGCGACGCAGAGCCGGGCCCGGAGGCTGCCCTCGGGGTAATGGATGCCGGCGTGGATGATTTCGGAATTGCGCGAGCTGATGCCGGTGCCGATGGCGTCCTCGGCCTCCAGCACCACCACCTCCCGGCCGGCCAGGGCCATGCGCCGGGCGATCGCCAGGCCGATGGCCCCGGCGCCGATGACAAGGGTATCAACGTTTTCGGTCATGTGGACGGTCATCATCAGAATATTTGATCGGCACGTAAACGCCTTTGTTTTGCCAAGATCGGGTTTCCAAATTACAGTCTCGCTTGGGCGGCGGATCGAAAGGGACGGCCGATGGAAAGACCGCGGCAAAAGACCAGGCTTTGGCTGGCGGTGCCGATCTTCCTGCTGGTGGCCGGCGCCGTCGTCGGATTTGGGAGGCATACGGTGAATGCGGACTGGCGAACGGCAAGCCGCGAACCCATGGGGTTGGCCCCCGATCCGGCTACTTACAGCCCGGCGGTGGTCCAATTCTATGTCGCTCGCGCCTTTAGCTGGCGCGGCTTTTTCGGCGTCCATTCGTGGATCGCCGTGAAGCCGACGGACGGGCCCCATTACACCGTTTACCAGGTTATCGGCTGGATGGCCCATCACGGAGGCTCGCCCCTGGTCATCTCCGAATCGGCCCCCGACCGGCGCTGGTTCGGGGCCGAACCCCAGGTCATCGCCGACCTTCGCGGCGACGGCGTCGACGACATCATCAAGCGCATCGACGCCGTGGCCCGGAAATATCCCCACGTCGACGACTATGCCCTTTGGCCCGGACCCAATTCCAACACCTTTACCGCCTATGTTGCCCGGGCGGTGCCGGAGTTGAGGGTCGACCTGCCGCCGACGGCCATCGGCAAGGATTACCTGCCGGGCGGCGGCTTGTTTGCCGGGGCCCCCAGCGGCACCGGCTATCAGGTGTCCCTGTTCGGGTTGGTCGGCGTGCTGGCGGCGGTCGAGGAAGGGCTGGAAATCAACCTCCTCGGTCTGACGTTCGGCATCGATCCCCTGGACCTGGCCTTGAAGCTGCCGATGGCGGGACGAATCAGCTTCCGGGACCCCTAGCCGTCATGAGCATCTGGGGCAAGGTCATCGGCGGCTTCGCCGGGTTCGCCCTGGGCGGTCCGCTGGGCATGATCATGGGCACCGTCGCCGGCCACGCCTACGACAAGATGAAGGCCGGGGACGCCGGGCGCATCGACGACAACGTCAACCGGCAGGTCGCCTTCACCACCGCCGTCATCGTCCTTTCGGCCAAGATGGCCAAGGCCGACGGCCGTGTCACCCGGGCCGAGGTCGACGCCTTCAAGGAGCTGTTCCACATTCCGCCGGACGAGATGAAAAACGTCGGCCGGCTGTTCAACGAGGCCAAGCAGGACGCCCAGGACTTCGAGCCCTACGCCGAGCAGATTTCGATGATGTTCGCCCACCAACCGGCGGTGATGGAGGAATTGCTGGGCGGGCTTTTTCATATCGCCCGCGCCGACGGCTTCGTCCATCCGAGGGAACTTGAATTCCTGCGCAAGACGGCGCTGATCTTCGGCTTCTCGGAAATTCAGTTCGAGCGCCTGAAGGCCATCCACATGGGCGTTATCGGCGCCAAGGCCGACGAGCCCGACCCCTATCAGGTGCTGGGACTTTCCAACAAAGCCTCCGAAGCCGAGATCAAAAAGACCTACCGCTCCCTGATCCGCGAAAACCACCCCGATACATTGATCGCCCAGGGCATGCCGCAGGAATTCATCGACGTGGCGAACGAGAAAATGGCCGCCATCAACGCCGCCTATGACGTCGTCGAGAAGGAACGGGGGCTGAAGTGACGGCGTCGGAAAGGCCTTCCCCCAACTTCGACGGCCGCCCGGCGGACACGCCAATCGATATGCTGGTCATTCATTACACCGGCATGGAAAGCGCCGAAGCGGCGCTGGCAAGGCTTTGCGACCCGGAATCAAGGGTCAGCGCCCATTACGTCATCGGCGAGGACGGAGGGGTAACAAGCTTGGTGGACGAAAAGCATCGCGCCTGGCATGCGGGCGAAGCTTTTTGGTGTGGGCACACCGACATCAACGGCCGCTCCGTCGGCATCGAACTGGTCAACCCCGGCCACGAATTCGGCTACCGGGATTTTCCCGATGCGCAGATGGTGGCGCTGGAGGGACTGGCCAGGGATATCCTCGGCCGCCACCCCATTCCGGCGCGCAACGTCGTCGGCCATTCGGATGTCGCTCCGGGGCGCAAGGCGGACCCGGGGGAGCGTTTCGATTGGAAGCGCCTGGCGGCGGCGGGGGTTGGGCTGTGGCCGGAAGGAGACATCGGCGAAGGCGACGCCGACAAGGTGTCGGAAATGTTTTCATCATACGGGTACGACACCCGTGATATGGAAGCCGCCGTGTTCGCCTTTCAAAGGCATTTTTGCCCGGAAACCCATGGCAGTCCTGCCGATGGGGCCATGGCCGAACGACTGCGGGCGCTGCTCGATCTCTGCGATACTTGACCTCCCCGTCCGCAGGACTAATTTAAGCCCTGCCAGACGGCCGGATGGCTGCCTCTCGCACTGGGGAAACCCGCGAGGGGAGGAAAGTCCGGGCTCCACGGAGACACGGTGCCGGTTAACGGCCGGCGGGGGCGACCCCAGGGAAAGTGCCACAGAAAGCAAACCGCCAAAGGGGCTCCGGTCCCAAGGTAAGGGTGAAAGGGTGCGGTAAGAGCGCACCGCGCCCCCGGCAACGGGGGTGGCAGGGTAAACCCCACCGGGAGCAAGACCAAGTAGGGGCGGCATGCTGGACTTGTTCCGGCAGGCGGGTTTCCGCGCCGCCGCCCGGGTAGGTCGCGCGAGGCGTCCGGTAACGGGCGTCCCAGATGAATGGCCATCACCCGCTCCGGCGGGTACAGAACCCGGCTTACAGGCCGTCTGGCTTTTTTCCTCCATGGTTTTGCGCCCTTGCCGGGCGCTTGCGTCGACGGCGGTTCGAAAGCCTCGAAAACGCCCCAAAACCACCCTTTTCAGGCCACAAAACCGTCGAATTCGTGGCGCCCCATGGGGC